>JANYHQ010000310.1 GCA_025358985.1 Acidimicrobiales bacterium | reverse complement strand
AAGTACTCGCTGAGCGGGTACTTCTACCCTCTCAACCCCCAAAACCATCAGTTGACGCTGCGGTCCTGGCCTTCCCAGAACGGCGCCCGCAACTCACGTTTCAAGATCTTCCCCGCCCCCGACTTCGGAAGGGCCTCATCTCGTACGTTGATGGATCGGGGCACTTTGTACGCCGCAATGAGGGTGCGGCAATGCACGATGAGTTCCTCGGCTGTGACCACCACCCCCGAGCGGGGCACCACCTCGGCGTGCACCGCCTCCCCCCAGATCTCATGCGGCACGCCCAGCGCCGCTGCTTCGAGCACGCCAGGGTGGGCGTACAGCGCGTTTTCCACCTCCGTGGTGTAGATGTTCTCCCCACCGGAGATGATCATGTCCTTGGCTCGGTCCACCACGTACAGGTACCCATGTTCGTCGGCGTAGGCCACGTCCCCGGAGCGATACCAACCGTCCACCAACGCCTTGGCCGTTTCCTCTGGTCGCTTCAGATAGCCCAGCATGATGTTTGGTCCGCGCGCATAGATCTCTCCCGGTTCCCCAGGTGCGCATATGGTTCCGTCGTCTCGTCGCACTTCGGTTTCCACGCCCGGTACCGGGGACCCCGCCGACTTCAACCGCTCCACAAATCCTGGCTCCCCCGCCGCCCCGCGCCGATGATCCTCAGCTGAGCACACCGTGAGTAGCGGTGACGCCTCCGTCATGCCGTACAGCTGCACAAATCCGCAGGGCAACACCGCCATGGCTTTGCGTTGCACCTCAGCCGGCATGGGCGACGCTCCATACGCCATCACCCGCCATGCGCTGAGATCGAAGTTCTCCACCCCCGGGTGATTCACCAACATGTTGATCATGGTGGGTACCAACAGTGTGGAGGTCATGGACTCGGCCTGGGCCACCGTACAAAACGCCTCAGGGTCCCAACTGGTGATCATCAAATGGCACGCGCCTACCCAGGTAACCGCCAACGCATTGGTCGAATCGGCGGCATGGAACATCGGCGCCGCATGCAGATACGAGTCGGCCGACGTGTAGCCAAACGCGTACTGGATGTGTTTGGCATTGGCCAGCAGGTTGGCATGGCTGAGCATCACTCCCTTCGGTAGGCCGGTGGTGCCCCCCGTGTACCCAATCACCGCCACGGTGTCATCGTCGATGAACGCAGTCACCGAATCGTCCAACGGATCGTTCTCACAGAGTTCATCGAAGGAGATGAACCCGTCGGGGGTCACGCCGTCACCGGCATGGATGAGGAACTTGAGTGACGGACACGTCATCGCCAACGCCCGTGCCATACCCACATGAGCGTCGTCCACGATGAGGGCCTGCGCCTCGGAGTCACCCATGATGAACGTGAGTTCTGCTTCGGCCAGCCGGAAATTGAGGTCGTTGAGCACCAGACCCGCAGCTGGTGTACCAATCCAATACGTCAAGTGCCGCCACGAATTGAACGACGCGGCAGCCACCACGGCACCGTCTCCCAAGCCCAATCCGCGCAAGCCCGCTCCCAGGCCGAGCACCTTGGTGCCCCACTGCGTATACGTCATCCGGGTGTCGCCGTTGACGATGGCCGGGCTGTCGCCGTGGACCTTCATGGCTCGGCGCAGCGGCCACGCCAACGTTCCCTGTGATTTGCCCATTGCCGAGGTCCTCTCTCATCGTGCCCTGTCGAGACACTGGACGGTAGCGCCCCGGTGAAGCAGCCGTCGCTCCGAGCCGTATCGTCAGCCTCATGGCCCCGGTGACCAACGACAAAGATGCACCACTCGACGCCGACATCCGTCTCCTCGGTCGTCTGCTCGGTGACGTGGTGCGGGACCAGCACGGCCAGGCCACCTACGAACTGGTGGAGCGTATCCGTCGCTTGGCCGTGGGTCAGCGTCGTCGCCATAGCGACGATCATGGCGAGTTGGCGGCAGTACTACATGGGTTGAGCACGGACCAGGCCATTCCGGTGATCCGCGCCTTCAGTTGGTTCTCGCTCTTGGCCAACATTGCCGAAGACGTGCACCACGTTCGGCGCCGGTCGTTTCATCGCCGGGCCGGTTCCGCCGCCCAGCCCGGCTCGCTGGTACACGCATTGGATCGTCTGCGCGCTGATGGTCGCGACGCCAACGAGACATCGGACCTAATGGAACGACTGTGCGTGTCACCGGTGCTCACCGCTCATCCCACCGAGGTACGCCGCAAAACCGTGCTGGACGCCCAACAGGAGATCGCCCGACTCTTGCTGGAACGTGATCGCCCCGATCATGCGGACGATGTGGAGGACGACCTCCGACTCCAAATTCTCATCCTGTGGCAGACGGCCATTCTGCGGCTGGCCAAATTGCGTGTAGGCGATGAAATCAACGAGTCGTTGCGCTACTACCCCCTGTCGCTCTTCGATGGCATCGTGGCATTACATCAAGATTTGGAACGCGAAGTGGGCAAGCGCTGGCCGGAACTGGCCGGTTGGCACGCCACGCCGGTGATTCGTATGGGGTCGTGGATCGGCGGTGACCGTGATGGCAACCCGTTTGTGACTGCGGCAGTGCTCCACAGTGCAATCCACGCTCAGTGCACCATGGCCCTTCAACATCATCTGCGCGCCTTGCACCGTTTGGCCATCGGGTTGTCGATGTCGTCACGGTTGGTGAACCTCACCGACGCACTGCTGGCATTGGCGGTTGCGGGGCACGACGATTCCCCATTCCGTCAGGACGAACCGTATCGTCAGGCAATGCGGGGGATGCACGCCCGCCTGTCCGCCACCGCCCATCGAATCCTTGAGTCCACCGACCACGAAGCCCTACCCAATCATGTGCGCGCATACAACACCACCACAGAGCTGATGGCTGACCTCGATGTGGTAGCCCAATCGCTGCATTCCCATGGGGCCGGCCCCATCGCCCGGGCTCAGGTAGAACCAGTCCGTAGGGCGGTGGAGCTGTTCGGATTTCATCTGTGTGCATTGGATCTACGGCAGAACTCCGATGTACACGAGCAAGTGGTGGCGGAACTGTTGGCCACCGCGTGCGTGCACGAGCACTACCTGTCCTTGAGCGAAACAGAGCGGGTGGCTGTGCTCGATGCCGAACTCTCGTCGCCTCGACCGTTGCGGGTTCCGACAACCGTACCCTCATCGCTCCTAGCCGACGAGTTGGCCATCCTGGAAACAGCGGCGGCTGCC
>JANYHQ010000285.1 GCA_025358985.1 Acidimicrobiales bacterium | reverse complement strand
CCTTCATCTACAACACCCTACTTAGTGATAAGTACACTGATGATCGACTGCGAAGCTACCCGAGCTGGATCAGCAGCAGGAATCTGCAGAACGAGGCGTCTGATGAAGCTGTACGTGCGCTTATCGAAGCGGTCACCAATCGATTCGACATCCCCCGGCGTTGGTACGCCACCAAGGCCACGTTACTGGGGGTCCCCCGCCTAGCGGACTACGACCGTAATGCGGATCTGGGCATATCGTCGTCGCCCGCCACCATTGCGTGGAGCGAAGCGGTGGATACGGTGCTCGACTCGTTCGCGTCGTTCTCCGGACGCTTGGCTGATGAAGCGCGAGCGTTCTTCACCGGGCACCGCGTGCATGCACCGCTAACCGCCGCCAAACGAGGTGGGGCCTACTGCTCACCCAATGTGCCGTCATTACCTCCATACGTGTTCGTCAACTACGCAGGCACCCGCAACGATGTGTTGACATTGGCCCATGAGCTTGGCCACGGGGTGCACTTTGCACTGTCCAGGCCACAGGGCATCTTTCATCATCAAGTGCCGCTCACGATGGCCGAAACGGCGTCGGTCTTCGCCGAAGAAGTCACCTTCGCCCGTCTGTTGTCGGGCGTCACCGCCCCCGCCGACCGGCTTTCGCTGCTGGCTGATCACGTGGAGGGCCACATCGCCACGGTGTTCCGTCAGGTGGCAATGTGGAAATTCGAAGACGCGGCCCATACCGCCCGCCGCAACACCGGAGAGATCAGCACCGAGGCCATGGCGGACATGTGGCAATCCACGCAGGAGCAACTCATGGGCAACACGGTGGACATCACCGCCGGGTATCGGTCGTGGTGGAGCTATATCCCCCATTTCATTCATGTTCCTGGGTACGTCTACGCATACGCGTTCGGGCAATTACTGGCGTTGTCGGTGTATCGCAAGGCGCAGGAAGAAGGCGAAGGCTTCTCGGGCCGGTACGAACACATGCTGGCCATGGGGGGCTCGGTGGCGCCGGAGGAACTGGCGGCCACGGTGGGCTGCGATGTGCGCGACCCTTCGTTCTGGGATGCCGGCTTGGATCTGGTGGCGGCTGCCGTGGAGGAGGCCGTGGTGGCTGCTGACGGATATCTGGCCGCCCACTACGTACGGACGACCTCATGCTGACCCGTCCGCCGGTCAGTTCGAACTGGGGTCGGGGGGAAACAACGCCACCTTGGCCAGTTCGGCGCGTTGGCGGCGCAACACGTTGGCCCACAAATGGGCCGGGTCATCGGTGAACGCGTCACCGGGAAGAGCGTTCACCACGTACCACCCATCGCCCGCCAACTCCGACTCCAGCTGCAATGCCCCCCAACCTGCGTAACCGGCGAACACCCTGACCTGTCCAACCGCATCGAAGGCGTCCAGGCCTAGCTCCAGATCCACGGTTCCGACTTCGTCGAAGAGCCACGCCCAAACCGGCCGATCGTCGCCGCGACGATCGGTACGGGCCAGCGCAATGACCGCTTGGGTCTCCACTGGGCCCCCTCGGAACACATTCATAGGCGCACATATGGCATCCTCCCAGGACGGCACCACCTCACGGCAAGCCAGTGTGGTGGGCTGATTCAGCACCAGTCCAAGTGCCCCATCGGCGTTGTGGGCCAACATCAACACCACACTGCGTTCGAAGTTGGGGTCACCCAGTTGAGGTGGACTGATGAGCAGTCGACCGGTGAGCGAGACATGGGCGGGTAGATCGCTCACTCTCAGATCATCGTCCATGGTGAGCGGTCGCCGGTCCGCTTCCCGTGTCATGTGTCGCGAAGTGCTTCCTTCCAGGTCCGGAACCGGGTGTGCGTGGAGTGGTCCGGCCCCACCCCCTGGCCTACGCCGTCGGCATCGAGTTCGAAGGTGAACAACGAGCCCGGATTGTCAGCATCGAGGGCCCCGTAGCGGGCCGGGGCGCCGACGGCCGGGCCGGCCCGCCACAGCAGCCATCGTCCGATGCGTCGTTTGTAAGCCACTACGTCGTATCCGAGGTCGGTACCCAGTTCCCGGAGTTCCTCCGGGGCCTCCACCCACAGCGACGCCGGCATCCGGCGGTCACGTTGGGGGAGTGGTGGGAGGTCACTGGTATGAAAGGCCTCGGTCACCAATGGCCGTTCGTCGGCCGGGATGGCCTTTGCGCCAGTTTCCCCAGCTCGGGGATGAGCGGCTTCGCTTCGGTCGGGTTTGGCCGATTCACGGGGGCTGTGCTCCGCCGCTTCGCTTCGGTGCTCGCCCGGCCTCACCGCTTCCTCCGGTCGCAATCGGCCGATGTAATCGCTTGCAGTGAAGTCCTACGACTCTCGGGGTGATCGTTGCCATCCGGAATACTGATGCCCGTTGTCACATACCCTCTTTCAAATCTCTTGACCGGTCGGTACAGTACCTGACGGCACTGAAAGTCGTTTTTCGGTGTCGCGAAATTAGAACCACGCAATGTGGTGAGAATCAACCGCAGGTCAGCTTTGTAGTGCGACGGCATGTGCTCCAGGGGGAGAGTTGTCAGTTCGGGGAGCCTCGCAGATTGGAGCGGGTTCGCCGGTCGGGCAATCACAACATGTCGGCGTGGCATCAACCCACGAGCCACAGCCGGAGGACATTCAAATGCTCACGATGATTCAGGACCGCTGGAATGAACATCACTGGCGTATCAACGCCATGTGTCGTGATCTCGACCCGGATCTTTTTTTCCCGGTCGGCGTCACCGGAGGCGCCGTCGACCAGATCGAAGCGGCCAAGGAGTTTTGCGACATCTGTCCGTCGCAAAACCAGTGTTTGGAGTTCGCCGTCACCACCAACCAGGAATATGGGGTGTGGGGCGGCACCACCGAGGATGAGCGGCGCGTGTTGAGGCGCCAGTGGCGGGCTCAAAATCGCCGCCCGGCCAAGGCCCAACGGCGCAGTGATGCCATCACCGCCTCGGGCCCGTCGGAGTTGGTGGGTAGTGCGTTGCCAATGCCGGTGACCCGGGCCAGCTAGCTCCCGCCGGGGCGTTACCAGCCCCGGTCCACCCATTCCTGCAAATGGGGGCGCTCAGTGCCCACGGTGGTGTCCACGCCGTGGCCTGGCAGTACCAACGTGTCCGGTGCCAGGGTGAACAGGCGGCGGTCGATCGACTCGATGATCGAACTGAAGCTGCTGCCTTCGAACTTGGTGGCCCCCGGGCCACCCGGAAACAGGGTGTCGCCACTCAGCAGTACTGGTGACCCGTCGATGAGAAAGCACATCGAGCCGGGAGTATGGCCGGGCGTGGCAATGGTGTGGATACGGAGACGTCCTACCTCCAGCACCGACTCGTCTTCCAAGAGCTCGTCGTAGCTGGGCAGCATTGCGGCGTCCGCAGCAGTCACCGCCACCGAATATCCGGCATCGCGCAACTGGGGCACAGCCTGGATGTGATCCCAATGGCCGTGCGTCTCCACCACCCGGCGTACCTGGAGCAAGGTGCACAACTCCAGCAGGCGGTCGTGCTCATTGGCGGCATCTACCAGCACCGCGTCACCGGTAGCTCTGCAGCGCAGAACAAACACATTGTTGTCGTAGGACCCCACCACCACTTTATGGATCGACATCTGCGTGTCTTGCCAGTGCAACGTGCTGTCGATGGTGTCTGACATATCAGTGACCTCCGTGGATGGGCTCCAGCAAGTGTGGACGAACGTGAAGTGGTGCGTGGTCGAGATGGGGCAGTACGTACCGGGCGAAGAGGTCGCACTCCTGCACATGGGGGTAGCCGCTGAGGATGAATGCGTCCATTCCGAGCGCTTGGTACGCGCGCAACTTGTCCAAC
>JANYHQ010000239.1 GCA_025358985.1 Acidimicrobiales bacterium | reverse complement strand
ACCAACGAAACAGAGAACTCCTGGACTCCCGGGTAACTATCCGGTGCGTTGTTGTTGTTGTCAAGTCCGGTTGAAAGTAAGTACCTCTACAAGTCTGGCAGCGCCACACCCGCCCTGACCTGCGCTTTTGTGGTGGGCCCCCTGGGATTCGAACCCAGAACCTGCGGATTAAGAGTCCGTTGCTCTGCCGTTGAGCTAGAGGCCCGTGCGGTGACGAGGTTCGACACAGTAGCCGAGCCGTAGGGCCCGCCGACAGTATCGACGGACCCTCCGGACCAAATCAATCATGGGGTGACCGACGGGACTCGAACCCGCGACTTCCAGGGCCACATCCTGGCGCTCTACCAACTGAACTACGGCCACCATGAACTACGCACGAGATGGTAGCGGAGCCAATTGCGCCTTCCGGTCAGATTCTGCGACGTACCCTGGCCAGATGCCCCCATCACCCGAGGACGGCCTACGGGTGACCCCTTCGCTGCTCATCCCAGCGACTGAATTGCAGTGGCGGTTCTCGGCCAGTGGCGGCCCCGGAGGGCAGCATGCCAACACGGCCAACACGCGAGCGGAAGTGGTCTGGGACATCGCCCACTCTCCTACCCTCAACGACTCCCAACGCAGTCGTCTGCTGGCCAAACTGGGTGACGAACTACGAGTGGTGGCCACCGATGAGCGCAGTCAATTGCGCAATCGCACCCTCGCTGCCACTCGCTTGGCCCAACGAGTCCGTGAGTCCCTCCATGTGCCTCGTATCCGGCGCGCCACCCGCCCCACCAAAGACTCCGTACAGCGCCGCCTGGGAGCCAAGGCCCGCAACTCCGAGGTGAAGTCCCAACGTCGTCGCCCACCTGACACCTCCGACTGACCCAAACCCGCCCGATCACCGGCCGTTGGTGGACCAGTGCCAGGGTTCCGACGGGAGGTTGATGAATCCATACCTCCCGGCATTGGCTCGCATCCACCGATACCCGGAACTGCCTCTCGTCAGGGTGCCACCGTTCTGGGTGAAGTCCACCGCCAGTCCTCGCTCATGCATGGATTGGCCTGGTCTGGCCGTCGGTGGCCTACACGACGACGCAGGTGCCTGATAGATGCCGTAGTTGCCTCCCCCGCAATGCGCCGCCCGCAACGCCACCTGAGCCGATGAGCTGCGATAGCCGCCGCCACTAAGATAGATCCCGTCCTGCTGGGCGGCGTCCAACAGCACCGCCAACTTTCCCCGGATGCTGGCCGCCACCACGATGCCATGGGTTGATCCCACGGAGACGTTGCCGATTCGTATGGCAGCGCCTCCCGTGTACTTGGCTCCATTGCGCCTGGCCGCGGCCAGTTGCCGGGCCAGATCGTCTTGTTGAGCGGCGATCTTGGCAGCCAATGTTTTGTCCAGCGATGACAGCGAGGCGGATTCCGCCAGTGCCGCTTCCAACCGGTTCTCTACGTCGTTGGCGAAGGCTTCCGTTTTAGCTTTGGTACTGGTGAGGTCGGCCAAGCGTGCCGCCGCAGTGCCCCTGCGACGCCGAGCGACCTTGTCAGCTTTCTGTGCGCGCTTACGTTCGGAGGTAAGGTCCTCGCGCAATGCTCGGAGACGATCCACCACATCGGCCCTGTTGCGACTGGCTACATCGATGTAGGTCTGTTGGATGCTGGCCGTGTCGAGCCCGTCAGCGTTGAGGTACGCACTCAAATCACCCGACAGCGGTCGTATGTACGCATCCAATGCTGCTTGCAACCGTTTACCTCCGAGGGCATCGAGTTCCTTGCGGGTATTGGCCTCTGCGGCTTGGGCATCAGCCAACTCCGCCTCGGCATCAGATACAGAGTTCCGAGCAGCCCCGAGGGCAGCGTTCTGCAACCGCAAATCAGTGGTGAGAGCGTTGAGCGATTGGCTGACCTTGCGGTCCGAAGACTTCAGCGCATTGACCCGTGACGCCGCCTTGGCCCGTGCCTTCACCACTTTGGCTCGTTGCGTACGGTTCTGGGCCAAGGAAATGAGTTGGGCGGCCTGCTTTTTCTTGGCGGCCGCTTTTGAAATCGTCACCTTGGGCTTCTTCGTGGTGGCCTTGGCGGTGGTCTTCTTCGTGGCCGCCGACGCGTCCTGAATCCCCCACGGCACCATCAGCGCAGCTACAAACACCACGATCAGGGACGATGAGACTCTGTTGCTCCCTCGAAAAATTGCACGTTTGGCCAGCACAACACGGAGAAGGGTAGTCCAGGGCCTTGGCGCACCAATGGCAGTCCGTCACCCACCGCGATGTCCGACGGTGCGCCAAGCCACACAAGGTAGCGTTGTAAAATGCGGAGGTATCGGGCGATCGCCGCCGCACTTGTAGCCCTGGCCAGCGCAGTAGCTAGCGGACTGGCCGGCGCACCCAGCGAAGCAGCCACATCGGCAGCCGGTCGGTCAACCCCCGCCGCCGCCCCGCCACCAGTGATGTGCGCATCCGTGGCCGAGGTGCAGGCATGGCCCCTGGCCCGCCAGGTTGGCCACATGGTGATGGTGGGAGTCCCCATCCTTCAATCGGCACGTTCGACAGCCGCCGTGGCTCAGTTCGGGTTGGCTGGCATCCTCGTCCGCGGCACTCCGGGGCCCGACACCGCCAAACGCATTGCCGCCATCCGAGCCGCTGGTCAGCCCGGCACTCCGCCAATCGTGGCCGTGGATGAGGAGGGCGGGCGGGTCCAGCATTTGAAGCGGGCCGTGGGGGCGGTGCCGAGCGCCGCCGTCATGGGGGCCACGTTGAGCCCGGAGCAGGTACGGGCGCTGGCCGCCAAACATGCACGGGGCATGCGCGCCCTTGGGTTCACCATGGATTTGGGCCCCGTGGTGGACCTGGCCAATGGAGACGGAAATGGCATCGGCGATCGGGCCTGGTCGCCCGACCCCACCGTCACGTCACGCTTTGCACTGGCGTTCGCTCGTGGCCTCATGGACGGTGGGATTGTTCCGGTGTTGAAACACTTCCCGGGACACGGTCACGCGTCGGGAGACTCACACGACGTGGGGGCCACCACGCCGTCCATTGATGTGTTGCGACAGAGCGATCTATTGCCGTTTCGCGATGGTTCCACCGTTGCCGGAATCGGTGTGATGGTGGCCCACCTCCAGGTGCCAGGCCTCGACACGCTCCCGGCCAGCCTGTCGCCCGCCGCCGTCAACGGGGTGTTGCGCACCGAACTGCATCACCGCGGTTTGGTGATCACCGACTCGCTCAGTATGTGGCCCATCCGTTTCCATTTCCCCGCTCCCCGGGCCGCCGAATTGGCACTCAAAGCAGGCAACGACATTCTGTTGTTCGACGATGAGCCCGACGTGGCTGCCATCATCAGCGCGCTGGTGAATCTGGTGACGGCCGAGCCGGAGTTGCAAGCCCAGGTGACGGCCGCCAACCTGCGCATCCTGGATGCAGTGGGCCGCCCTACCTGTGCCACAGATATAGCGGCCCTCAACCTACCGGCGACACTGCCAGCCACCACCTTGCCGGCCACCACAGTGCCGTCTCCGTCTGGCTAGATCTGGCGCCCCCGGAGAGATTCGAACTCCCGACATACGGATTAGAAGGCCGTCGCTCTATCCATCTGAGCTACGGAGGCAGTGGCGGCATTATTTCACGCTCATGATCCTGGAAGGCCCTAGTTACGCCGTGGGCCTGATCAGGTAGACGTAGTCCCGCAGAACTCCGTACGCTTTCGTGTATGTCCACCTCCAGCTCACCCCGACGGGTGGTTCTCACCGGATCCAGCGGTCTCATCGGCACCGCCCTCATCAACAAGCTCACGTCAGGCGGTCACACCGTCACCAGGATGGTGCGACGCAACCCTGGCCCGGGCGATGCGGT
>JANYHQ010000238.1 GCA_025358985.1 Acidimicrobiales bacterium | reverse complement strand
GCACGTATCAGTGGATGTGGAAGATGGTGCGGTTGCGCTTAGCCCCATTGCGGTGGCACTGGCCACGGCCGGGGTAGAGGTCAACAACCTGACAGTGCATCGCCCCACCCTCGACGACGTCTTCTTGTCCGTCACCGGGGAAACGTTCGAACTGAAGGAGCAAACATGACCGCCACCACGTTGGCCCGTCCCACTGGGTTCATGCACGACCTGGCCACCATTGCGGTGCGTGCACTACGCGATTTGCGCCGGGATCCGGAAGCGGTGATTCCGCCGTTGATCATCGCCACGTTCTTCTATGCCATCAACGTAGGGGCACTGCAAAAGGCCTTCGAAACCAGCGGCAGCAACTTCGACTACAAGGCGTTCCAACTGCCCACTGCGGTGATCTTTGCCATCACCGGCACGTCACGGGCCACGTCGTTGGTAGTGGACATCCAGAGCGGATTCTTCGATCGATTGCTGGTGACTCCGGTACGCCGATTGGTGCTGCTGCTGGGGTTCATGGCGGCAGACCTCATCTTGGTCATGGCCCTCACCACGCCGGTGATCATTGCTGGACTGGTGGTGGGGGTTCGCTTCCAAACGGGGGTGGTGGGCATGGTGGCGTTCGTGTTCTTGGCGGCATTTTGGGCCGTGTCGTATAGCGGCATCATTTACGCCATTGCACTGAAGACGGGGAGTCCTACAGCTGTAGGGCAGAGCTTTTTGCTGTTCTTCCCGTTTGCATTTCTCACGACTGGTACGGTGCCGCGCAGCGCCATGACCAGTTGGTTGGCCGCAGTGGTGCCGTTCAACCCACTCACGTATTTGCTCGATGGGTTTCGGTCACTCATCACCGAGGGTTGGCGAGCTGACAAATTGTTGCCAGCATTGCTGGCCATCAGCGGGGTCTGCGTGTTCAGTGTGTCGTTAGCTCTGCTGGCCCTCAGGGGACGTGTCAGCCGCTCCTGAGACTCCTCGGCTGCTCCCATCGGCGAAATCGTCACGTGACATAAGCCGATCGACCGCTGCACCCGCCCCCTTCCCCACTCGAAAGACGACCGATCCACCAGCTGTGGCGCCTAGCGCGCGATTGTGGCGTTCTCCCACCAACTACGCGCCACAGCCGCGCGCAATCCGCCACACCCGACTGCGAAATCGTCACGTGACGATTCGCTGATGGGGCCCACGAAATTCGTCACGTGACGATTCGTCGATGCGGCTCCTCGGCCACCAGTGAGGGTTACAACAGCTCTCTCAGCTTGGGTAGATCGAGTGCCATACCGGTGGCTTTTTCCAGAAGATAGGTCCGCTGCTCGGGGCCCACCACTGCCTCGATGATGGGTACGTCGAGGCCCACACCATCGTCGTCGGGCACCACGATGGCGGCCAGCCTGGTGTCCACGGCCACGGTGGCCACAGCCCCCTCGGGCCGGCCGTCAGTGATGATGATCATCACGCGACCCTTGGTCTCGAATGCGCCCAATTCCATGGATCCAACGTCGAGGTCGAGCACCAGATCCACGAACAACGACACATCGCTGGGCAACTCCCACGAACCGTCGGGCAGTGGCAAGCCTCCGGCCGCTGCAAAGGTGGGGGATCGGGTGTCGCAACGCTCGGGGATGTGCTCCCAATGGGCGCTGACGATACGGCGCACTGGTGCTTGGCTCACCGCGATACGGACCTCTGCGCGCAGATGATCGCCGGGGTGATACGCCAGCAGCTCAAGCGGTCCCAGGTCCGACTCCGCCGACAACTCGGCACTGGCCACTCCCACTGACGTCGGAGGTAAGGCGGCGTCGAATCGATCACGGAGTTCAAACACATACGACCCACTGGCCAGGCGTACTGACTCTGCCGTCATCACCGCCAGTCGACTCATGGAGGCGGCCTGGGCCTCCGCGGAGCGAGCCACCTCGGTGAGCGCTGCGGCCACCCCACCGAATGGGTCAGCCGGCGCTGACAAACCCGGACTCGTAGCCGTGGGGGCGGGCTTGGACCGGGCCATCCACGCCATGGTGGTGGTTCCCACGCCTACACCCACGCCGGCGCCAGCAACCAGGCCAAGGATCACGTCGATGCTCACATCAGCCTCTATCGACCGGGGCGGGCGCGAAGTTGACCCGTCAACCGGCCGGTTTCGCTCGATACCGGTTGTGGCTGCAAGTATGGCGAGGTGATCACCACAACACCTACCGTTGCTCCCACCGAGTGGGAGGCCGCCACCGGTTGGCACCTCGAAACGCAGGGCATGTGCCTCGGCGACCGATGCGTGCCGGTCGCCGGCGTGACCGCTTCTGACGGAAGTCTCGACCTCGAAGAGGTGGCTAAACGCACCGGGCGAGTGGTGGTTCACGATGAATTGCACGGCCTGTGGGCGGTGGGACCGGAGGCGAATGCGCCTGTGCTGTCTTCCACCGAACTGCCGCGCTTATTGTTGGAAGACCGTGCCGGCAACCAGGTTGACTTGCGGACGTTCCTCGGTAAAAGGATGGTGATCCATGCCTGGGCCCCGTGGTGAGGCTGTCGTGAGCACCTGCCCGTGTGGCAGGGCCTCAACGCAGAACTGGAGCAGTACGGCATCACCGTGGTCACCATCGGTATTGATGTGGACCCCACCAACTGTCATCCGTACATGGACAAGTCCGGAGCCACTCACCCGCAACTGGTGGACACGGCGCACGCAACCGTAGGCGCGCTTGGTTTCACCAATGTGCCTATGTCCATGTGGGTGGACGCTGATGGGCGCATCGTGCAGCCCGCCCACTATTCACCGGTAACCCCAGGATGGGGTGATAGGCCGATTCCGGAGGGGCTCCCGCCCCGTATTCTGGGACGATTCGAGGTGTTGCAGAAGGCCACCGATCGTCATCAGGAGTACCTCTCCGCCCTGCGGCGGTGGGCCACCGATGGCGTAGCTCTTGACCCCGAGGCGGCACGCACCGCCAGTGGACTGCGCAGCGAGGATGAAGCAATGGCGGTGGCCTGTTTCGAACTGGGCAACCATCTCCGGCATACGGTCGGGCCTGAGGCCGCAGTGCCGTGGTGGCGTCAAGCCCATCGCCTCGACCCCAACAACTGGGCCGCCAAACGCCAAGCGTGGTCGTTGGTGACCACCGCTGAAGGCGAAGCGCCGGACCTCATGCAGGAGGACACCGGCCCATACGACGGTAACTGGCTCGATGATGTGTTAGCGGTGGGCGGCATCGCCAACTACTACCCGCCAACCACCTGGTAGTTGACCTCGGCCCGGGGTCCTAGACGGGTACGCTGACTCGCTGTGACGACTGAACGGGAACCACGCCGCTCTCGGCGCGCCCTTGTTCAAAAGTTGCAGGCGCAGGAAACTGCGCTGCGCAGGGCTCCCGAGTCGTTGGCTCCTGCCCGACCCACCTTCCGGGCGTTGTTCCCAGACGCTGCTGATGACGTGGACCCAGACGATGTGGTGGCCGACGAACTTCGAGAGATCCCCGATGGGCGGCCGTGGGTGGTTCTCAACCTCATCGCCAGCGTTGACGGTGTCACATCGGTGGGTGGTGACACCTCTGCGTTGAGCCACGGTGCCGACAAGGCGATGTTTGCGTCGCTGCGGGCCATGAGCGATGCAGTGTTGGTGGGCGCAGGCACGTTGCGGGCCGAGCAGTATCAGCGCATTGGCTTGGATGAGCGCAAGCTGATGGCTCGGCGCAAGCGTGGGCAAGCAGACATTCCCCGATTGGCAGTGGTGAGTCGCAAAGCGGAGTTCGACCTGGCCTCCTCGGTTATCACCGGCGGCCACCCACTCATCTACACCACCGAAGGCATCAACGAGATGCGGGCAATGCAGGTTGAGGTGGTGGCCGAACTCATGCGGTTCCCGGGGGATAAGGTACGCGCACTGAGCATATTGTCTGACCTCTTCGATCGCGGTTGTGCAGTGTTGCTATGCGAAGGCGGACCGTCGTTGGCCAGTGAACTGTTCAATGTCGACGCAGTTGACGAGGTCCATCTCACCATCTCACCGTGGCTGGTGGGAGGAGGGCCGGCGGGTCTGTTCCCAGGCTCGTTCAGCCGTCCTCGCCGCTATGAGTTGCGAGGTGTGCTGGAGTCAGAGGGCGTACTGTTCGGGCGCTGGATTCGTCGGCGGCGCTAAGACTTCAGGGCTGGCATTGCCAGGGACGCCACGACCCGGCGGCGCGGAAATAGCGGTACGCGGCGGCGGCATTGTCGGCTGCGTTGAAAGGGTTACCACTGCCGTACTTGGACCATTCCGATCGACCGATCTGGAAATGACCCCGATACTGACCGTTTCGTGCACTGGCCTGTCCTCTCGATTCGCACCACGCCACGTTGAGCGCCGCTCGATTCAGGCTGCCCGGCCAGGTGGCCCGGATGGCCTGTTCCATTGACGGGGCGGTGCCCAGGCCGGGATACGGAGCGCGCACCCGGTGGGTGATGACGGAGCGATGCTTGGCCTGTGCCGCTGGGATCGGTATGACCACGAACAGCGCGCATACGATGGCAAATTTACGAATCAACGTGTCTCCTCAGGGGCAGCCCGGGCACAGTGGTGACACCGGTGCAAATGATCAACCTCGGAGAAGGCACGCCCGAGTTTTGGGCGTGAAACAACAGTCGCGGGAGCGCGTGTTTCGATCGAGGGGGTACCCTACGACACGATTTCCCGATAGTGGTTGCGGAGTGACATGAATCACGAACTGTCAATTCAGGCCCGAAAGCGCTGAATTGACAGTTGTGAGAATCATTACTGGAAACTTGCCTATGCACCTACTATATAGGTACATAGGATATTCATATGTCAGCTGATGATGAGGGGGATGGAGTTCTGACTCTTCAGAGACCCTGAGGTGCCGGTAAGCACCAGTACTGTTGAACCGGTGGTTTGTGTGGGAGCAGTCAAGGTGAGACGCACCTGATTGGGGGTGGGCGTGGCAGTGAGGCTGCCCGTTGATCCAGGCAGCAGGCCGGTGAGCACAAGGTCGAATGCTCCCGAGAAACCACCGGTGGGAGTCACTGCGAAGTCCACGGTCACCACCTGCCCACGAGCCATATTGAGTGCTGACGTGTTGGGGGTGAGCAAATATCCACTGCCCTGTCCGGGAACGGCGGCAACGGGTGTCACCTGAAAGCGCAACGTGGGGGCGGGGACGTTGACGAACAGCGTGGATTGAGCCCTGACCGACACGGTGCCCTTGGTGGCAATCACCGTGAACGGGTAGGCGCCCCCGGGAATGTTGACCGGCACGGTGAGGTCGAGGGTGGTTTTGCCTGCAGTTGGATTGTTGCGGAAGGTAGCGGTGACTCCACCGGGAAGCCCCTCGGTGATGAGTGAGGCGCCCTGGCCGTCACCGTTGGTGACCTTGACTTCGACGGCCACACTCGTGATCTTTCCGGCCGTGACGGGGAGTGGCGTACCAACTATGACGTTGAGTCCCTCGGAGTCACGGACTTGGAGCACCCCCACAATGGTGCGGGTGGTGGTGCCGGCAGTGCCGGTGATGAGCAGATTGAAGTTGCCTACCGGTGTACCCGGGGGCGTCTTGATGAGCAGGCGGGTGTTGGTGGTGGAGGGGTTGGGATCGAAGGCGGCGGCCGCCCCACCGGGCAGACCCTGCAGGGTGAACGAAATGGGACCGGCAAAGTTCGACCGGAAGGCCGACACGCTGTAGGTGACCGCGCCGCCCAAACGAGTGAGCAGCGTGCTGGGCCCTTCGAAGGCCAGTGCAAATTGGGGGGCCACCACCGGCGTGGTCACCGGAGGGGCCGTGACAGGCGGTGCCGTCACCGGGGGAGCGGTGACCGGAGGAAGGGCAGGCGCCACCACATCTACCCGGAACTTGGCGGAACGATCGGGACCGGGGTTACGGGTGAACAGGGTGAGTGGAAATGTGCCCGTGACATTGGCAGGCATGAAAATCTTGAGCTGGCGGTTGTATCCGGTGCCCGGGAAGGCCGAGAGAACGGTTCCCTGGGGGGCGCCATAGAGCTGAAAATTGACCCCGCGAGGAACCGAGCGTACGAAGCGGACGGTGAGAGCGGCTTCGGTGCCGGGCGACAGGGTGATGACAGCTGGGTTCACCACCATACGAGGCAAGTTCGATGACAGTGCCGAGCGCGTTCGGGCTTGGGCCGAAACGTTCGGGGTCACCACGGCGGCGGTGGCCACTGCCGCCACAACCAGAACTCGTATGGGATGAAGGATGGAGGGCATTGCCGTTCCTCTCGGGTATCAGTTGGTGTTGCTGTACTGAGCGTGGCCCGCAGAGATGAGGAAGCTGTGATCGGCAATACAGGGACCTGTTGCGATCTCAGGTCGCACCAACCACGACAAGAACGGGTCGAAAGGTGGGTCTCGTTTGGGAAAGTCCCCAAATAGCCCATCAAACACGACAAGGACGGCCCATTGACCCGTTCTTGTCGTGGTTGGTCGTGGTTGGTCATGGTTGGTCGTGGTTGGTCGTGGCGGGCATACCATCTTGCTATGAGCAAGCACCTGTCTGGCGAGGCTTCTTGGCCGCCAGTGCATCGGCGAGCGGTGCATTCCGCTTTGGAGGGTGCAGCACTCCGCAATATTTCGGCCAGAAGTTCCGTACGAAGTTCACGCCAGCCGATGTGGCCAAGGCGGTTTCCAGCTCCACAGGCCCATCTACGTAGCGCCGGCCCATTCGTACTTGGTCCCATTCCAGCCAACCGGTT
>JANYHQ010000206.1 GCA_025358985.1 Acidimicrobiales bacterium | reverse complement strand
GCGAACACCGGCTGATCCTGGTGTTCCAGTCCGTAGTGATCGGCTGCGGGGACATCGCCTTGGGTGATGACGGCGCGTACGCCGGGCATCTGCCAGGCCGCCGACAGGTCGATGGAAACTATGCGCGCAGATGGGTGCGGTGATCGTAGGATCTGCGCCCACAACATGCCCTCGGCCCATAGGTCCGATGAAAACTCGAACTCACCCTTCACCTTGGGGATGCCATCGGGTCGTGGTACCGATACCCCAATGACCCGGCCAGTGCTCACGATGGTGCTCACGATGTTGACTCCACGTTGGTGTTGGCCCGTGTGGCAATTGCGCTGCGTACCGCTTCCATGATGCGCCCGTACCCGGTACAGCGACACAGGTTGCCACTGATGGCTTCGCGCACCTCGATGTCTGACGGCGTGGGAAGGCGATCGAGCAGGTCATGAACGCTCATGATGAGTCCGGGGATACAGAAGCCGCACTGCACCGCACCCTCGTCGATGAATGCCTGCTGTACGTCGCTCAAGCCGGTGTGGGTATCTGCGGCCAGGCCCTCCACGGTGACGATGTCAGAGCCCGTGGCCGATGCCGCCAACACCAAACACGAGCACACCAACGAGCCGTCCACCAGCACCGAACAGGAGCCGCATTCGCCCTGTTCGCAAGCGTTCTTGGCGCCTGGCAGGTCCAGCCGCTCCCGCAAGACATGCAGCAGGCTCTCACCCAACCACGCCTCCTCCACGTCGCGTTCAACACCGTTGACCCGCAACGAATACGACACCGATTCAGCCTGAAAGATACTGACCACTTAGATCATCCTCATCAACGCGCGCTGCGCCATCACGCCCACCGCATGGCGGCGATACTCAGCAGTGGAGCGATGGTCATCAATGGGTTGGGAGGCATCAGCCACCATGGCCCCGAAGGTTTCATAGGTACGCGGGTCAGGCACGCGGCGATGCTCCCAGTCGATGTTGGACGCCACCCAGGCCTCCGCCTGGCGCGCCCGCAACGGCACCGGTCCCACCGACCCCAGACCGCAGCGCACGTTGCCACCGTCGAAGTCCACCACCAACGCCAGACCGGCCACGCTGATGACCATGGCGTTGCGGGTGCCCACCTTCAGATAGTCCTGCTTGCTCTCGAACAGCGGGAGATGTACAGCGGTGATGATCTCGTTGGGTTGCCTGTCCGTGCGCTTCACCCCGAGGAAGAACTCGGTCCACGGCACCACCCGCATCGTGCCGGCGGTGTTGCGCAGTTCGATGGAGGCGTCGAGGGCCGCCAGTACCGGCAGCGTGTCCCCGGCGGGGGATCCGGTACCCACATTGCCGCCGATGGTGCCGGCATTGCGGATTTGGGGTGAGCCCACCGTGCGCGCCGCCGCCGCCAGGGCCGGGAACGGCACCGCAATCTCAGGATTGATCATGTCGGTATACGTGACGCCTGCTCCCAACACCAGATGGGTTCCGTCCACCTTCCACGACCGCAGGGCCGAGACCTTGGTGAGGGCAATGACAGCCGTGGGCCGACGATGTCCGTAGTTGACCTCCACCATGAAATCGGTGCCTCCGGCCAACACCTGGGCATCGGGTTGACCAGCGAGGGCGGACAACGCCTCGTCCAGTGAATGGGGGGTGGCGACGGACATCGCCGAAGGATACCGGGCAACTTTACGAAACGAAAAGCTTTCTGGCACTTGCGAAAGGTTTGTTCACCGTTTGTACACGTAGAACCCGCGGCCCGTCTTACGACCGAGCAGACCAGCCTCCACCATGCGACACAGCAGCGGCGGTGGTGCGTAGAGCTGTTCCTTGAACTCGGCGTACAGGCTCTCGGCCACTGCCATGGTGGTGTCAAGGCCGATGAGGTCACACAGCCGCAACGGTCCCATGGGATGGGCACACCCCTCCACCATCCCAGCATCGATGTCATCAGCGGTGGCGAAACCGGACTCCATCATCCGAATGGCCTGCAGGATGTACGGGATGAGCAGGGCGTTGACGATGAA
>JANYHQ010000188.1 GCA_025358985.1 Acidimicrobiales bacterium | reverse complement strand
GGCCCTGGCCAGCGCCCGGGCATACAGGCCCTCCGAACACGCCACGTCCAACATGAAGCGACCCGGCCCAGGAACCAAGGCACTGGTGAGCTCAATGAGCTCTTCACTGTTGGGGAATGGGCGTCCTGACAACAGCGACAGCGAACGTTTGCGCCACACATCTTCGTACCAGCGAGCGGTGGGGGCAGCCAGGTTCGATAGTTGGGCCAAGCTGCGAGAGGCCCGGTGGGTGCCCATGGCATGCCAGATGCCATCGACGACTTCGGTGGTTCGGGAGCACTGCGAACAACGCAGTGTGGCGTTCTCGTGGTGCGAAACGCCAGCAGGGCCAGTACTCAGTTGTAGCGATCCAGTAGCGCACCACGGACATATCAAGTACGCCAGGAACTCGCCGATCAGGCTCATGTGAACTTGGCCAGCAACGTGAGCACGATCTCGAACAGGATGAGGGCGATCACCACGCGTTCCAGGCGATGCGACGTATGGGTGTCCACTTCGTCGCTCAACATCGAATAGGTACGGCTCATGAGCTCCAACTTGTGATTGGCCGAGGCGACAACTTCGTCCACCCGGAATACCCGCACAGCCTCGCGGTAGACCTTGGCATAGTAGAAATCCTCGGTCACCTTCACGGCACTGGTGACCCGTTCCAGTACCTCGGAGAAGTCGAGATGCTGACTCAGTAAGTTGCGGCGCAGGGTCTCATATGGCGAATTACGCCAGCTCTGACCGGCCCTCCGCCGTTCATCGAGTTGGTCATGCATGAGCGCTACGCGTTGATCCAGGTCGCGGTCTTCGAGTTCCAACTCCAGCGTTTGGGCCAGGGCAAACTCCAACAAGGTGGATACATCGTTGGTGCCGGTGGGGTCGTACACGAGCGCAGCGTCGTAGCCGATGACCACCAGATCATGAGTGGAATAGCTGAACGACGACCGCCGCAACTCATCACGCAACTGGCGAGAGAACGTCACTCGTTCCCCGAGGATGAGCCCCGGTATGCGATGGTGCGAAGCCAGCGTTTCACCGGTGATCTCTTCTTCGAATCCGGTAAGGGCAAATACGGTGAGGGTGTCGCACATGTCGCGCCGGCCCGGTTTCACCAGTCCCGGTTTCATCAGCTCGATGGCCACGTCACAGTCCTCGGTCATCCAGCGTTCGAGGTCGGCCTTCAGCGAGGGTTCTTCGAGTTGGACGGACATCTCCTCCAACTCCACGATGGTGGTCCGTGGCGGTATGCTAAGTGTCCATATGATAGTCATCACACCGAAGTCGTAGGCCTTGGCTTCCACCCGCACCGACCACTCCCGGTCAGCCAGGGTGATGAGCCGCTCCGACAAATTGGCCGTGACGGGAGGATCGGTGAACACCACCGAATCTCGTTGACGCTCCAGCCGCAAACGGGCCGACCGGCCGTCCCCCGCCGTGGTCCGTAGCGCCCGCTCGGCATCGGCCAAGTGCACCTCGTGGGCCACATCAAAGACCCGATACAACAGGATGCGGCCTTGAAGAATGGTGAGGTCCACGTCCATGAGTGCTGAGGCTACCGGGGTCCCCGCCTCCACCCCCGCCTTCACCACAGCCTTCACCACATCGAGTGGAGCACCGTTTGCGCCCACCGCAATCCCTGCTCCACTCGATGAGGTGGGTCGGGGGGGGAGGCCGCATCGAGTGGAGCACCGTTTGCGCCCACCGCAATCCTTGCTCCACTCGACGACTTGGTCGGGGGGTCCTGGGGCTAGTCAGTCGGCCTTGAGGATGGCAATGGTGAGGGGGGCATCGTCGCCTACCCGCGCCTCGCTGAGGTGGGCCCCGGCCGGTGCCGCTGCGCCCACATGGATCTCCACCGCCAGCACCTCCTCGGCGATGAACGATCGGTGGCTGATGAGTGCATCCAGCACAAAGGCCGACGGTGAACCCAGGGTCACGGAAATGCGATCGCTCACGTGCAGCTTGGCATCACGACGACCCTGTTGCACTGCCCGTACGGCATCACGGGCCACCCCTTCTGCCTCCAATTCCGGTGTGGTGTCCGGATGCAACGACACGAACCCTGCATTTCCCGGCAAGGCGGCAGCAGCCGCACCATCGTCCACCACTAGGCGGAGAGCGAACTCTCCCTCCTCCAGCGTGATGCCCCCGGCCACCACCGCTCCGGTGTCTGCGTCCTGGGTCCAGTCGCCCGCCTTCACCGCTTTGATCACGCGCTGTACGTCCTTGCCGAGCCGCGGCCCCAGCTTGGCCGGCACTACCTGCAACTCGAAGGACCCTGCACCAGCCACGTCTGTGGTGAGGCGCACCTCTTTGACGTTGAGTTCCTCGGCAATCACCGACGTGAACGGTTCCAGAGCCAACGCATCGGGATGGGCCACCGTGAGATGGGCCAACGGCAACCGCACCCGCAGCCCTCTCGCCTTGCGCACACTGAGGGCGGCACTACAGATGTCACGCACCTCATCCATCACCTTCACTAGGGCATCATCAGCGCGCAGATCATCAGCGGACGGATAATCGGTGAGGTGCACCGAGTCCTGTCCGGTGAGGCCCTGGAACACTGCCTCGGTGGTGAGCGGCAACAACGGAGCCGCCACTCGGCACAGCACATGCAGCGCCGTGCACAACGTATCGAAGGCATCGTGGGCCGACGGCGAAGTACCGTCCCAGAATCGATCACGCGAACGGCGGATGTACCAGTTGGTGAGCACATCCAAAAAGCTGCGGACTGACCCACATGCCCCAAAGAGATCGTAGGTGTCCATCTTGTCGGTGACCTCAGCCACCAAATTGTGCAGCTTGGCGATGAGGTAGCGGTCCAGCTCTCCAGTTTGATCGGTGCGAAACGATGCTTGGTAGCCGGAAGTGTTGGCGTACAACGTGAAGAAGTACCAGGCATTCCACAACGGCAGCACCACTTGGCGCACACTGTCTCGGATGCCTTGGTCGGTGACCACCATGTCG
>JANYHQ010000186.1 GCA_025358985.1 Acidimicrobiales bacterium | reverse complement strand
TCGTCGGACGCAGACGAACATACGCGATTGCCGAAATTGCTGGCTTTGCCGGTGTTTGCTGCTGATGCGCTGGCTTCCACCGCCTTTGCCTCGCAGGAAATTTTGGCGGTGCTGTGGCCTGCCGCCGGGGCTGCTTCTATCGGATATTTGGTTCCTCTCTCGCTCGTGGTGGTCGCCCTGCTGGTGGTGGTGGTCTCCAGCTATTTCCAGACCTTGCACGCGTACCCCAACGGCGGGGGCTCGTACATCGTAAGCAAAGAGAATTTGGGCACCAATGCGGCGCTCGTAGCCGGAGCGTCGTTGATGGTCGACTACATCCTCACCGTGTCGGTGTCGGTGGCGGCTGGAGTGGCGGCAATCACGTCGGCCGTAGAACCACTACGTGGTCATGGAGTGGCGCTGGGAGTAGCTCTCATCACGTTGCTGACCTTGGCCAACTTACGCGGGGCCAAGGAGTCCGGAGCGTTGTTTGCCGGTCCTACGTATGCGTACATAGTACTCATGGCGGGCACAGTGATTTATGGTCTCTGGCAGACGTTTTTCGGCTGCCTGCAACCCATACCCGCCACCGCTGCGCCCCCTGGGGCCCTCCTATCCGGTGTCACAGCCTTTCTCCTGCTCCGGGCGTTCTCGTCGGGGGCAGTGGCGTTGTCTGGCGTGGAGGCCATCTCCAACGGTATCCAGGCCTTCCGCAAACCAGAATCGCGCAATGCAGCCATCACGCTCATCTGGGCGGCGTCCATCTTGGGAGTGTTGTTTGCTGGCATTGCCGTACTGGCACGACGACTGCACCCCGTTTACTCCGAACAGGAAACAATCCTGTCCCAGATGGTCCGCCACCTTTACGGACACGGCGTGCTCTACGTACTCGTACAGGCCTCCACAGCGGCCATCCTCGTTCTGTCAGCCAATACGGCATTTGCAGATTTTCCCCGTTTGTCCGCCATCATTGCCACAGACGGCTTCCTGCCGCGTCAACTGGCCAGCCGAGGGGCCAGGTTGGTGCTGTCGAACGGTGTGGCAATGTTGGCCGTGTTGGCCGGGGGACTCTTCGTGGCGTTCAACGGCAACACCACGTCACTCATTCCATTGTTCGCCGTTGGACTGTTCATGTCTTTCACCCTGTCGCAAGCCGGGATGGTGGTTCATCACCATCGGCACAGATCACCGGGATGGCGGTGGAAGCGGGTAGTGAACATCGCGGGTACGACAGCAACGGCTGCTGTCACCGCCATTGTGATGATCTCCAAGTTCACGGAAGGCGCATGGATACCAACTGCATTGATACCGCTTCTGGTGCTGTTGTTCACCGCCATTCACCGTCACTACGAAACGGTGGCCGACGAACTTCGGGTTTCCCCCGATGCGGCCCCACCACAAATCCGGCTCAGCGTCATCGTACTGGTGGGTCCCACGGTCAATAGGGGGGTACTCAACGCCACGGCGTTCGCCCAAGCCATGAAGCCGCACCAGGTCCGCGCCGTCAACGTGTCATTTGGGGTGGATGCGGCACAACATCTTCGCGAGGATTGGCAACGCCACGGAATCGACATCCCCCTCGACATCCTCACGTCGCCCTATCGTGAGCTTTCCCACCCGCTCTTGCGCTACATCGATCGTTTCGACTCGTTGGAGGAGGGTGACATCCTCACCGTTGTTCTCCCCGAATTCGTGGTTCGGCGATGGTGGGAGCAGGTGCTGCACAACCAATCAGCGCTGTGGTTGAAGGCCCGACTGCTGTTTCGCCCCAACACCGTGGTGGTGTCTGTACCCGTTTCCATCGCTCGGGGACGGGGCGGAGATGACACCAAAACATAACGTCGCGCATGTCGGGGTTGGCGCAGGCTGGCATAGTTGGGTGATCATCGATCATGACCGCCGTACTCAACTCCATCCGTGTTCTTGACTTCGGTCGGTATGTGGCGGGCCCATGGTGTGCTCAGGTTCTGCAATCGATGGGCGCTGAAGTCATCCGGGTAGAACGGCCAACCGGAGGCGAAGACCGGACCCTTTTCCCTATTGGGGCTGATGATATGGGCGCATATTTTGTCCATTGCAATCGTGGTAAGCGTTGCATCGGGCTGAACCCCACCAAGCCCGAAGGTCGCGAGGTGGTGGCCCGATTGCTGCTTACGGCCGATGTGGTGGTGGCCAATCTTCCCGATGAGTCGCTGGTGTCCATGGGTTTGGATTGGGACGTGG
>JANYHQ010000031.1 GCA_025358985.1 Acidimicrobiales bacterium | reverse complement strand
CACGGGAGCCAAACTGCTCGCAGTCGTACGTCCGTTTGATCCAGTACGGCGGTGTCGGAGACCATCCAATCAGCGTGGCACACCCTCCGCCCCGGTCCATTCATCCACCTCATCCGCGACAAGAACGGTCGATAAGTCCGTTCTCGTTTGGGAAAGTGGTCCATATGGGTACTTCCCAGACAAGAACCTCTGAGTAACCCGTTCTTGTTGGCGTTGGTTTGGGGTTGGGGTTGGGCGGGTTGGGTCAGGGGGCGAGGCGCTGACGGCCTCGCTCCAGGGCCAAGCGCATGAGGTCACGATTGCCCTCCTGGCGCAACAGTGTCAACTTCACTGCTGTGATTCGCCACCCGTCGGTGGTGCGAACGCACGTATCGGTGTACGTGCCGTACATGGTGTACCTATCGCCACCGTTGCCCGATGTCATCCAATGCTCTGCGCGCATATTGGCTGTGATGGTGGCGGTATCACCATGGATGGCAAATCGATGAGTACTGATGAAGTGTTGCGTGGCGTCGAAGCCAGCAAACAGGCGGCGGGCATACTTCACATGGACGTCCACCGGAAGTAGTCGCGGGGGAGGCTCAGGCTCGTAGTCGCTGAGATCAATGGTGACCTCATCGGCAAAGATGGACCGCCACAGATCCCAGTCCTGCCTGTCCAGACCGAAGGCATAGCGATGGATGAGGTCTCGAAGGTCGGATTCGTCGGTGAGGCGTTGCAGGCGATCGTTGTCCACCTCATGCACATTCGCGCCAATCCTGGGTTCGCACCACCCAGGTGGGCTAGAACCGGGTAATGGGCTTTGAACCACACGACAAGGTGGCCGTCATCACGGGCGCGGCCGGCGGCATTGGGCTGGGCATGGCCCGAGCGTTTGTGGGTGCCGGGATGAAGGTGGTCCTGGCTGATTTTGACGCCAAGCGGGTAGAGGAGTCGGCGGCGGCCCTGCGCGCTGATGGACACGACGCCGTTGGTGTGGTCACCGACGTATCGAAGCGAGCTGACGTCGAGGCATTGGCCGAGGCGGCCATGGACGCCCACGGGCGGGTAGATGTGCTGTGCAACAACGCCGGAGTGGCACTGCTGTCCAAGATTGCCGAGAGCACCGTCGAAGAGTGGGAATGGACACTGGGTATCGACTTATGGGGTCCCATCTACGGCGTCAAGACGTTTCTGCCTCTGATCGAGCGCAATGTCGAAGGTGGACATATCAACTCCACGGCATCCGTGGCAGGCCTCATAGCGGCGTCTGGTGCCGGTTCGTACAACGTGGCCAAGCACGGGGTGGTGGCGCTGATGGCCACGCTGGAACGTGAATTGCGCTCCGCGCGTTCCATCCACCGTGCGTCGGTGCTGTGTCCAGGCGCCATCAATACTGGTATTGGTGGCAACAGCGTGCGCCAGCACCGGGCGTTGTTAGCTGGTTCCACCGGCAACCACTCAGATACGGGCCGCCAGATAGGGAATCGTATGAGCGCCGCGCTGGCAGCCGGTATGGATCCTGATGACGTGGGTCAGTTGGTGCTCAATGCCATCCGGGACGAGCAATTCTGGATCTTCACCCACCCGCCATTGTTGCGTCACGCCACCGAACAATTGGCGCTGGCCGAGTCCGAGCGGTTGCTCACCAAAGGACGGCTGGTATGAGCGCAGGGGCAGCCCGCCGCCCGCTGGAGGGCGTACGGATCTTGGATCTATCTCGGGTGTTTGCTGGGCCCGTCGCTGGGAGGACGCTGGCCGACCTGGGGGCCGACGTAGTCAAAGTGGAGCCGCCCGATGGTGACGTCACCAGGACATGGGGCCGCAAGGTGGCCGGGCAGTCCACCTATTTTGTGCAACAGAACGCTGGCAAACGCAACATCTGCGTTGATCTCGCTCATCCTGATGGCGCGGCACTGGTGGCTGATCTGGCCGCCGTGGCCAACGTCGTTATCGAGAACTTTCGACCGGGTGTCATGGCCCGCCATGGTCTCGACTGGGAGCGAATGGGGCCAGCGCCGGGCCTCGCGAGCGGCGCCCTCGTTCCCGAGGAGGCTGCGATTTACCTTGCGCACGATCGAGAGGAAGCGCGGTGGTTCGCGGCGATCTCACGTGG
>JANYHQ010000028.1 GCA_025358985.1 Acidimicrobiales bacterium | reverse complement strand
GATTGATTGCTGATGCTGGGCACAATCTCACCGATGTGGCGGCCATAGTGGCTTCGTTGGTGGCAGTGCGCTGGGCGCGCCGCCGTCCCACCCCCCAACGATCGTTCGGGTACCACCGGGCCACCATCCTGGCCGCCCAGGCCAATGCCGCCAGCATCTTGGGTATTACCGTGTTCATCCTCTACGAAGGCGTTCGCCGGTTGCTGCATCCTTCGCCGGTGAGTGGCGGGATCGTGGTGGTGGTTGCGGCCGTCGCCGCCGTCGCCAATCTGTGTGCGGCGCTGGCGGTGCGGGAGAGCCACGCCGGTCACGATCACGCCAGCCATGGTCATGGGGCCGATCTCAACATGCGCTCTGCCATGCTCCATCTGGTAGGCGATACGGCCGCCTCCGTGGGCGTGGCCATTGCCGGTGCAATCATCCTGGCCACTGGCGGCCTGTACTGGCTGGACCCGGTGGTGTCTATGGCCATTGGGTGCTTGATCGCCTACCAAGCATGGAAGCTGTTGCGATCCACCACGAACGTACTGTTGGAGTCCACTCCCCAGGGGATGAAATCTGGCGACATTATTGCCGTCATGGCGGACGTGGCGGGCGTCGAACAGGTACACGACCTGCATGTGTGGAGCTTGTCATCGGATGTGCGGGCCCTCTCGGCTCATATCGTGCTCGACGGACATCCGTCCTTGGAGGAGGCGCAGGTGGTGGGGGCAGCAGTGAAAGCAGCGGTAGGTGCGCGCTTCGGTATCGCTCACGCCACCATCGAATTGGAATGCGAGTCCTGCTCACCGGTGGGCGACTGGTGTGCCATCGAAGGCACCACCGTCCTCGTACACTCCGTCCCGCCGGGAAGGACGCAGTGAACGAAGACCAGCACGCGAGGGTCGTGCTGATTGTGGACGATGAGCCGAGCATCGTGGAGGTGGTGTCGTATGCGCTGCATGAAGCGGGCTTCCGCACGCTGGTGGCCACCGACGGTCCTACTGCGCTGCGAATGGGTCTCACCGAGCATCCGTCGTTGGTGCTGCTCGATGTGATGTTGCCCGGCCTCGACGGACTCACCGTATGCCGTGAGCTACGCGCCGCTAGCGACGTGCCAATTGTGTTGCTCACGGCAAGAGGATCGGAATCTGACCGGGTGATGGGGCTGGAACTCCAAGCCGATGACTACATCGTGAAACCGTTCAGTGTGCGTGAACTCGTAGCGCGCATACGAACCATCCTGCGCCGTACCGGAAGCACCGACACACAATCAGCGCATCCCCCCACCGCAACCCTCACCATCGGTGGACTGCGACTCGACGCCGACAGTTGCCAGGCAACATGGAACGATTGGCCCATCGCCCTCACCCGCCTCCAATTCGACCTGCTGTCAATATTGGCTCGCCACCCGCGCATGGTGTTTCCTCGGGCCCAACTGCTCCAAGACGTATGGGGTCAGGACTTCACCGATGATCTCCGGACGGTAGACTCCATGATCAAACGGCTGCGATCGCGACTGCGTGACGCAGGGGCTCCGCCAGAGATCATCGCCAGTAGACGTGACCTTGGCTACTGCCTCGATCTTGCCGCCGCTACGCCTTCGGGCTGACACATTTGCCCCGCAGTGTGGGAGCTTCACCACAACTGAGGAGCACCCATGTCAACCCCCGTATTAACAACTGCACGCTTCAACACCCAGGTCGGCATCGCTCTGCTCTTGCTGGCCGTACTGATTGGCTCATTTGGATCATATGTACTCGGACGCCAAAGCTCGAAGGCACCCAATGCAGTCGTCCCAAACGCCGTTTCACCGAACAGCAGGAGCATCTCGGTCACCGGTCGGGCCGAGCAACACATTGCCCCCGACCGGGCCACCGTCACGTTGGTGGTCACCACCCGCAGCCGCCAGCCCAACGATTCACAGCGGCTCAACGATCAACAATCAGCGTTGGTCATCGCCGCCGTGAAGCGGGCGGGGGCAGGGTCGAGTGAAATTGATCCGGGGGGAATCCAAATCACCGAAGACACACGCACGGAAAACGATGTACGGGTTACGGACTATGTGGTCACTAGTCAGATCGTCATCCGTACTGCGCAATTGCCAAAAGTTCGGGCGATGCTGCGCAACGCATTCGAAGCGGGCGCAACTACCGGGGACATCGCATTCAGTACCAGCAAACTTCGTCAACTCCGCGATGATGCCCGGGAAGCAGCCGTCAAGGCTGCCGTGGAAAAGGCCAACAGCCTCACCAAGGCGGCGGGTGCCCGCAAGGGTCGCGTCATCAGTATTGGCGAAGACGACTTCGGCTACCGAGGCATGACGTCTCAGAGTGTCAACGCCACGCAAAACATCACCCAAACTCCCACTTCAGCAACCGACGCTTCCATGGCTGATCAGTTCGGTGGGGGCATGATCACCGTGTCGGCCACAGTGTCGGCCAGCTTTGACATGATCTGAGGGTGAGACAGCCACGTGTCACCCGCCTGGTCACCCGCTTGGTCATCAGTCATGTCCTGGTGATCTTGGTGGTGATCGGCGTGGCAGGAGCAGCGCTGCTGTCGCAGTCGCGCCGCTATTTCGTCGATGCCGACCGTCGTGCGCTACTGGTGCAGGCCCGGGTGGCGGCGGGATCGTGCGATGACATCTGCGTACAAACCCATACCGCTTCGGCCAGTGTCCCAGTGCCCAACTCCCGCCGGCGGCCAACGTCACCCAGAGTCAAATCAACGGGCCAGCCAACCTCAGCGTGAACGGCGCCAGTCAGAACCAAGTGTCGGCCGCCTTGGCCACCAATATCAGGGTGGTGGCCTCAGCAGATCCACGAGGTGATCTCAGTGCGCCGGTGATACGAGCGCTACAGGGGTTTGAATCCAGCTCCGCACACGGGAATCAATTGGTGGCGGCGGCGCCAGTACGGAGCAACTCTGCAGTGGTGGGGGCCGTTGAAGTACGCAGCACGTTGGGCAACGTGGATTCGGTGTTGGGAGATCTGCGCCGTCAGATGGCGGTTGCCCTCGGTGTGGGCGCGCTGGTGGCCGGCGCACTCGGATTCTGGCGGGCGCGGTCGGTGGCGCGACCTATCCATCGCCTCACCGTTTCGGCGCGCTCATTGGCCACCAACGGGTTCGGCTCGGCGCAACCCGATCACGTTCTGGTGATGCCACGAGCCAACGACGAATTGGCGGAACTGACCAGAGCATTCGGGGACATGCGCACTCGTGTGCAACGCGAGCTTGATCGGCGCGATGCGTTTGTGGCCGATGCCAGTCATGAATTGCGCACCCCATTGGCTTCAATCCGCGGCGCAGTAGAAATTCTCCAAGATGGGGGAGCCGAACGTCCTGAAGTCCGCCAACGTTTTCTGGGGCTGTTGCAGGTGGAGACGGATCGCCTGCTCGATCTGGTGGAGAGCTTGTTGAGTTTAGAAACCGCAACAGGGCACGGAAGTAGTGCTCATGAGCAGGTGGATGTCCAGGGTCTGGTGGACGAGGTGGTTCACCAGTTACAGCCGCTGGCAGTGGGGCAGCAGATTGAGTTGGTGGCCCTCAATACGCAATCCTGTCGGCCAACTATCCAAGGTGATGGCAAAAAGCTTGGCCAGTTACTGGTGAATCTCGTCGACAATGCGCTGGCCCATGCACCGGCCGGATCAACGGTATCGGTCGCCACCAGCGTTATAGAAAGCGCGCATATCTGTCGAATCGATGTCATTGATGATGGTCCGGGCGTTGCCGCCGCGGATCGTGAGCGAGTATTTGACCGGTTCGTGAGGGTGGACAGTGCCCGGTCGCGCAACATCGGTGGAGCAGGTCTTGGTTTGGCCATCGCCCGGACCATTGCGGACGCTCGCGGCGCCACCATTGAGCTGCTTGCGGGCCCCAACGAACACGGCACCATCGCCCGCTTCGAAGTACCGCTTTTAGCTGAAGTTCACTCCTGAGAACTCCTTGTCGGCCCGCCATTCATCGAGGATTTGGAAGAACTTGATGGGCCCTTCACCGTATGAGCCGGAGAACAGTCCATTGGGATTGCCGGCCTTGCCTTCGCTGTTGTAGTAGCCGGGCGTGCAGTCGGCGTAGAACTTCATTCCCAAACGGGCCTTGGCATGGATTTCGTCCACCCAGCCCTGCTCACCCTCTGGCGTGGCCTCCACCGTTGCCACTCCTCGTCGTGCAACTTCATCGAGAATATGGCGCACGTGTTTGGCCTGCTCATTGAGGGCGTGCGGCACGCTGACGGTGATGGCGGTCTGGGTGAAGCCCAGGAAGAAGCAATTGGGGAATCCGTTGGTTTGCAGGCCATGCAGTGTGCGCAGGCCACCACTCCATTTCTCCGACAGCGTCTGCCCGTGGCGGCCGATAATGTCATAGCCCGCCCTGCGGGTATAGGAGGTGCCAACCTCGAACCCGGTGGCAAAAATCAAACAATCCAACGGGTATTCCTGGTCGTCAACCACCACGCCGTTCTCCGTGAGGCGCTGCACGCCCTGGCCGTTGGTGTCAACGAGCGTGACGTTGGGGCGGTTGTAGGTATCGAGATACTCATCATGAAAGCATGGGCGCTTACAGAACTGGCGGTACCACGGCTTGAGTTGCTCGGCCACGTTGGGGTCGGCCACGATGGCCTCGGCTCGGGCCCTCACCTGTTCCATCTTGCGCATGTCGGCCAACTCCATGAGTTCAGAGCGTTCCTGTGGGGTGAGCCGTCGACCGAGGTGACGGCAGGCCTGTTTCACGGCAATGCCGGTGACGCTTCGGAAGATGTCTGTCCATCCGTCGCTCACCATGTCCACGTCCTGATCGCCGCCGCTCACCAGAATGTTGAAGTTGTCCATCCGTTGCTGTTGCCAACCGGGTTGCAGAGAGCGGGCCCACTCCTGATCCGTTTCGCGGTTGTTGCGGACATCCACCGACGACGGGGTGCGTTGGAACACGTAGAGATGCTCGGCGGACTTACCCAAGTGGGGGATGCATTGCACGGCGGTGGCACCAGTGCCGATGATGCCTACGCGCTTGTGGGCCAGCCCGGTGAGGTTGCCGTTGGAGTCACCGCCGGTGTAGCCGTAGTCCCAGCGACTGGTGTGAAACGTGTGACCGGTGAACTCGTTGATACCGGGGATGCCTGGCAATTTGGGCCGGCTCAACGGGCCGTTGGCCATGGCAATGAAGCGGGCCGTCATCCGGTCGCCCCGGTCACTACTGATGATCCAACGTGAGCGATCTTCATCCCAACGGATCTCGGTCACCCCGGTTTGGAACAGGGCATCTTTGTAGAGGTCGAAGCGGCGGGCGATGGCTTTGCTGTGTTCGAAGATCTCCGGGGCAAACGAGTACTTGTGCTTGGGGATGTACCCCATCTCCTCCAACAACGGTAGGTATACATATGATTCCACGTCGCACATGGCACCTGGATAGCGATTCCAGTACCAGGTGCCACCCACATCGCCGGCCTTCTCGATGAGACGGATGCTCTTCACTCCCGCCTCACGTAGCCGGGCCCCCATCAACAATCCACCGAACCCGCCGCCGATGATGGCCACCTCCACCTCATCGAACAGGGGTTCTCGCGTAAATCCTGGCTCCACGTACGGGTCGTCCACGTACTGCGAGAACTCCGCCTTCACTTCCACGTACTGCTCGTTGCCGTCGACGCGCACACGCTTGTCGCGCTCGTAGCGGTACTTGTCGCGGACGGCGTCGGGGTCGAAGTCGAGCCTTCCGAGTAGTTGGGCGATGTCGGTGTCCACGGGCATTGAGGCTCTCCTGGGTGTCGGAGCCATTGTGTCCCGGGTGGTGGGGTTGGCCACAATCGGGAAGTAGTTTCGCCGCATGGGCAGCCTCGATGAAATCGGCGAACGCGACGGCTGGAGGTGTTGGGTATGTGACTTGGTGGTGGACCCGCATTTGTCGGTGAATGACGGTCTAGGCCCCAGCCTCGACCGGTGTGAGGTGCTGGTACGTGCCACTAGTGGGCGGAAAAAGCCCAGCAATGGTGATGAGCGTTTGGCCCACCGCTCGTGCAATACCAAGAAGGGGGCAGTGAAGCCGGTCATTGCCTGGCCCGAGCATCTGATTCTCTTCGACCCCGCACCCATCATCCAGTCAGCAGAACGCTTGGCGGCCAAGGGAGGTCGTGAGATGGTGGCCCGCTGTGCATCCAAAGCAGATGCCACTGAAGCTGGTCACTGGCTGGCGGACCGCCTGAATCGATTGGCGCCGGGTATTGCATTCACCACTCACATCGATCAAGGAGGCGGTCAGTTCCTCCTCACCTTGTTGGCCCCTCGACCCTGACTCCTGAGAGGACGAGTGTCCGGTTTCACTGCGCCACGAGTGGCGACAATGAGTACGCGGTTGCCAAGCACCAGCGCGCCAACCCCAGAGTCGCAATGAAGGCTCGTAGTGCTGCAACCACCTCATTCTGGGAGTGACGCTCACTCGTGTCGTGTGCCTATGTACGCGTGGTCTTCGACCGGAGCAAGGTCCGCAAAGCCAGCGGAGCGTACCGTGATGTAAACGGGCCGATACCGGGAACCTGTTGCAGTCTATGGCTGCGTCCGGGCCGATGAGCTTGAGGTGACTGGCATCAAGGGCACCTACCGCGCAGCGGACACGTCTGACCGCCGTCTTTTCGGTTCAGCGCGTGGTGACGAACGGTCGTCCGGCGGGTACTGCTTCGAACGGCAGGTCGCCAATCGTCAGTTCAGAAGCGGCCTCGGCGTCCGCCACGACCACGACGTCGGCATGCAGCTGCAACGCACTGGCGGGCACCCGTGAACCGACAGGACCCTCGAGGGCCCGCGCCAGTGCCGTCGACTTGTGTGCGCCCGACGCAACGAGCACGATCCGAGCTGCCTGCAGAATTGTGCCGATACCTTGTGTCAGTACGAATGACGGAACATTTTCGCTTCGGTCGAAGAAGCGGGCGTTGTCCCGACGCGTCTGGGCGCTCAGCGGCAGCACGCGGGTTCGCGACGCCAACGACGAGCCGGGTTCGTTGAAGGCCAGATGGCCGTTGCGCCCGATGCCGACGATCTGTAGGCCGACCCGATGCTTGTCGAGAAGCCGCTCATAATGAAGCGCCTCGGCATCGAAATCTGCGGTCGTGCCATTCAGCCCAAACACGCAGTCGTCGTGCAGATCGAGCTGTGTGCTCAGGTGGTCGCGAATGAACTGCCGGTACGACTGCGGATGGTCAGCACCCAAGCCGACGTACTCGTCCAGCAGGAACGCGCGAGTAGCGCCGAAGGAGATCTCTTTGCGTGCATGGCGTTGCGCCAACTCACGATAGAGGCCGACGACGGAGCCACCCGTGGCCACGCCGAGTACGGGTGACGTAGTCTTTGCGACGTAGTCGCATACGAGATCCGCGCCGGACACAGCGACCTCGGCCGATTCGGCTACGACGATCAGCTTCACGACGGATCGCTTGTGCAACTGGCCAGTGCAGCACCGACGATCCCGGCATGCCCGCGGAAGCGGGCCCGCTCGAGCGGGGCCGCAGTGTGAAGAGAGCCGAAGAACTCGCCGAAACGCTCGGAAAGCCCACCCGCAATGATCCACCGGGCGGGATTGATGAGCACCTCGAGGACGGTGAAGTAGGGCTGGGCGGCAAGGACCCATTCGGACGCATGGAGACCTCGCTCCGTGATTGTCCGGGCCGACGCGGCTGCTTCGAAGGTCACCCCGTTTATTGCCAGCTCACCCAGTTCGCTGTTGGCCAGCACGCGTCCGCCCGTGAGCAATGCGCTGCCGATGCCGGTACCGAACGTCAGCAGCACACTCAGCTCATCGCCGCAGGCGGCGGCAAAGCGGGCCTCGGCGATCCCGGCCGCGTCGGCGTCGTTGAGCGCGACAGGAGCGACGCCGATTCGCTGCAGGAATCGCGCGCCCACGTCAAGCCCTTCCCAGGTCGGCAGGTTGGTCGCCTTGAACAGACACGAATTGCGAACCACGGCGGGAAACGCACACCCGAACGGACCGGGCCAACGCAGGGCCATCCGCAGCGCAGCGACCCCGTCGATGAGCGCGGACGGATCTGTGGGAGTGCGTGCGGAGACGACCTCGGAACGTAGGTGGCCGGACCGGATGTCGACAATCGCGCCCTTCATCGACGTACCGCCGATGTCGATGCCAAGCGCGCCGAACCCGTCGGCGGTACCTCCCAACGTCACGAGACGGTGACCTTCGCTCCCGTGATGTATGCCACGAGGGCGTCTGTGGTCACGTCGGCCACGTCCACCTCGGCCGACTTGCGACCCTGCCGTAACACAATGGCGCGGTCGCACACCTCGGTGACGGCGTGCATGTTGTGGGTGATGAGCAGCACCGCCACGCCCTGGTCGCGGAGGGTGCGGATGAGGTCGTTGACCTTGGCCGTCTGCTCGACGCCAAGCGCCGCCGCAGGCTCGTCGAGCATCACGATGTGCTGCCCCCACGCGACGGCGCGGCCAATGGCGACGCACTGGCGCTGACCGCCGGACAGGGTGCCGATCTCGCGCTTCGTGGACGGGATGCGGATGTTGAGCTTGGACAGCGCAGCATCGCACTGGCTGCTCATCGCCGACTTGTCGAGCCAGCCGATCCGCTTCCCGAAGGCGCCGCCGCGGGTGATCTCCCGGTTGAGGAAGAGGTTGTCGATCACGTTGATGGTGTCCACGACGGCGAGGGTCTGGTGCACGGTCTCGATGCCCAGTGCTTTGGCGGCGTTCGGCGACGTGATCTTCTGGACGTGACCGTCGACGAGGAGCTCACCATCGTCGATCTGGTACACGCCCGACATGCACTTCACGAGCGTCGACTTCCCGGCGCCGTTGTCACCGAGCAAAGCGGTGACCTCGCCACGGCGCAGTTGGAGCGAGACACCGGTCAGGGCGTTCACCGGGCCGAACCGCTTGGAGACGTTGCGGGCTTCGAAGGCGATGTCGGACAAGCTCATTGCGGTCTCCTTGGGGATGGGGCGGGCCGGCCATCGGACGTCCAGAGGCCGGTGAGGGTGGGATCGCCGCGCTCCACACCACGGATGCCGGCGACCTGGGCGCGGGTGACGAACGCCTGGGCCCGGAAGCCGAACACCACCGTGTCACCCTCGGTCACGCGGTCATCCTCGGGGAACAGCTGGGCGTAGTAGTCAATCAATGACGGTGCGGGGACCGATGCCGCAACGAGGTGCCCGTCGTCGACCCCGCCACGGCTCACGAAGGCCTGCATTGGGTAGTCGGGGAAGACCGGATCGACGTAGAGCCCGCCACCGAATACGTACGGTCGACCCTGATGGACGTGGGCCACCTCGCTCACATAGAGAATGGCCGGCACCTCCGGCAGGTCGCGCAACGCGTGAAGTGGCGTTGTGCCGGTGAGGCCGTGGCCCGGCTCGATCTGGGTCGCGCCCATGGAGGCCAGCGTGGCGAGCATCTCGGTGGAGGTGGTGCCCGGCGCGTTCACCTCGACCTTGTCCACGCCCGCGGCGTTGAGTCCTACGACGGCGGCGGCGAGCGTGGCCATGTTCTTGGTGGTCCGGACCGTGCCGGTGGCGTCGTCGAACAGCAGCGCCGGGAAGGTGGTGAGACCGGCGAAGCGGACACCCGGCGTCCGCTCGATCAGCTCCAACGTGGCCCCCAGCCGATCGACGGCGAAGCCGCCCTCGTGGCCGGCGTAGAACTCGTCGCCCGGTGCATGCACCCGCAACAGGAGCGCCTGCGTGCGACCGAGCGCCGCCGACGCCGCACCCACCTCGAGGATCTTCGTCTCGCTGAAGACTGTCCAGTGGTCGGGCTGGTACCGGGCGGCCAGCGCCGCCTCGTGTCGCGGCACCTGCACGAGGTGGCCCAGGTGGCCGAGGTTGTGGCCATTCTCGGCGATGGGATGGGCGCAGGCCATGTCGACGGCGACGAATCCGTCGATCCCGCCTGCGGTGATTGCGTCCAATGCGCCGGGAGCGCGGCCGATCTGCTTGGTCATGGCATACGACGTGAGCGTGTGTCGGCGGGCTTCGGCGACCAGGAGGCGGGTATTGGCCTCGATGGCATCGAGGTCGAGCACGTACGAATTAGCCGGTATCTCACCGTCCTGGTGCATGGCCAGCACCGCATCGACGAATGCCGGGTTGCGGCGCAGCAGAGGCTTGAGGAACATGGCTCAGGCGTCCTTCTTTTCTCGGCTGCTGATGGCGACGGCGATGACGATGATCAATCCACGGGCGATCATCTGATTGTTCACGCTGAGCCCGGCGAGCGTGAGCCCGTTCGTCAGCATCGACATGGTCACGGCGCCGATGACCGCACCGGGCACCGAAGCCCGACCGCCGAACATGCTCGTCCCGCCGATCACCACCGCGGCGATCACGGTGAGCAGCTCGTTGTCGGCGAGGATGTCGTGCTTGCCCACGCCGCTGCGAGCGGCCAGCAGGATACCGGCGAATGCGGCGGCCGTCGCGCTGATGACGAGCACACCAATGCGGACCCGGTCGGTCCGGATGCCGACCATCTTCGCCGCCGGCCGGTTGGCTCCCACGGACAGCACATGTCGGCCGAAGCGCAGCTTGGCGAACGCCACGTACCCGAGGACCAGGACGATCAGCGACCAAAGCAGAAGTGCGGAGAACGGTCCGATCTTGCCGCCGAACACCCGCTGGAAGCCGGACGAGGCGATCGGCAGCGACTTGAGGTTGTTGACGTTGCGGGCCGTCCCGCCGATGACGCCCGTCATTCCGAGGGTCACGAGGAACGAGGGCAGCCGCAGCTTCACGGAGAGTAGGCCGTTCACGAGGCCAATCACGACACCGGTTGCCAGCGCCGCAAGTGCGGCGATGAAGAGGCCCTGACGCTCGACCACGTTCGCCGCCACGAGTGAGGACAGTCCGACCACGGCGATGAGCGAGAGGTCGATCTCGGCGGCGGCGAGGGCGAAGGTCATGCCGACCGCCATCACTGCGATCGGCGCCGCGAAGCGGCCGATGTTGAGGAGGTTGTTGGCGGTGAGGAACCCGTGTCCGTGCTGGGTCAGGGCGAAGAATCCGAAGATCAGCAGGAAGGCGATGGCGACGACGTAGCGCTGCGGGTTGAAGGTGGCGAAGCGGTGCCGCAGGCTCTGTGAGGCGGGTGCACTGGGGCCAGCGGCGGCCGCGGGCGAAACCACGACCACCGCCACTGGCTCGCTGCTGGCCGGGCTCACGATCAGCCGGCCAGTGCGGCCTTTACCGCGGCCGGGGGTTCGATGTCGAGGGAGGTCTTGTAGGCCTCGGTGAGGTTCGCCTTGGTGACTGCGATAGCGGGGACGACGACGAACGGCGGCGGGGTCTTATCGATCACGCCGTAGGCGCCCTCATTGGCGAGGGTGCGACCCAGCTCGTAGGCCTCGTCGGCGGCGATGCCGATAACGTTGCCGCCCTTGGCCATGTCGAGTGATGCGTTGTCGGAGAGGTCCATCGTCACCAGCTTCACGTCCTTGCGGCCGGCGGCGCGCAATGCGGCCAGGACGCCATCGGCCGGACCGTCGGACCACGGCGTGTATATGCCGGTGATCTCCGGGTGCGACGTGAGCATGGCGGATGCAAGCTCTTCGGCCTTAGCCGGGTCGGCCATGCCCTGTTCGGCCACGATCTTGATGTCCGGGTACTTCGCCGCCAGGCGGGCCTTGAACGCCTTATCCCGCTGGTTCGTGACGTAGTAAGAGGCGTCGTGGAAGATGTAGCCAACGTTGCCCTTGCCGTTCATCGAGTCGCCGAGCAGGTCGGCGGCGGCGATGCCCATCCCGGCCAGATCGTCGGTGGCCAGGCCCACGTAGCCTTTGCCCTGCGTGTAGCCGGTCGGCACGTTGGAAAGCAGTACCAGCTTGATACCGGCATCGACGGCGGGCTGAAACGCCTTTGCACCGGCCGCCGGGTCGACCACGAGCGTGACGATGATGCTCGGCTTCAGGGCCATCGTCGTGGCCACATCTGCGGCCTGCTTGGTGGCATCGAACCCGGCGTTCGTCTCGGCCACGATCTTGATGCCGAGCTTCTCGAACTCGGCGTGGACGCCATTGCTGACAGCGGTCGTGAACGCGCCCTCGGTGTGCCACAACAGTGCAGCCGTGAACTTCCCGGCCTTCACCGTCGCCATCTCTTCAGTCGTGAGGGTGACAGCGCTGGACGGCGTTGCCGCTTCGCCCGCCGGGCCCACGGTTAGCGGATCGATACCTGTCTGCGGCGCAGCGGTCGATGCGACGTCAGTAGCGGTAGCGGTGGTCTCTGGTGCTGCGATCGTCGTGTCAGCCGGTGCTGCGGTGGTGTCCGCGCCAGCGGGTTCAGACGCGGCGGTGGTGGCGATCGTGTTGTCGGCCGCCTTTTTGTCGGAACTGCACGCAGCGGTAATCAATGTAAAGGTGACAGCAACGCAGGCCAGCGAGCGGCAGGATGTGGGTCTCATGACGGGTTTCTCCTGAGGAGTCTGTTGGGTTGTGGTGGCGGTTCAAGTGCGGTGCGGCGGTGACACGTGGTAGCGGAAGGGCATCGAAGCGTGCGGTGAGCGGCAGTGACAGACGAAGTCGCATCGGTACGACGGTGAATCTCGCGGCGTGGATGTGCAGCACGGCCGATCGCCCGACAGTCAGCCCGGTGGTGCTGGATCGATGGGAACGAGCCCACACCATCGGGCGATGAAGTGGGTGAGGCTCCGGGTCGCAGTGACGAGCTCGTCAATGTTCAGGCGTTCGAAGGAGGTATGGCAGTTGCCGATGTCGCCGGCCGCGAAGTACACGCTTGGAATGCCGAGGTCACGCAGGAACGGTCCCTCCGACCAGTACGGCGCACCGTCGAAACGGGCGGAAGCACCGGACACCGCTTCGATGGAACCGGCCAGGACCCGCACACCGTCGTGCGTCACGGCGATCTCATTAGGGGTACCGCCCAGGTCATGGTCGCGCGGTGCGGTGAACCGGATCGAGGCGGTGATGTCATCGCCTTCGACGCTGGCCACGACTGCGCGAAGACCGTCGGCTGCGTCGTCGACTGTCTCGCCTGGAAGGATCTTGCGGATCAGCACGGCGGAGAAGCTGCCGGGAACTGCGATGTTCCCGCCCGCCCGCACCTCGGTCACCACCAGAAACGCCCGACCGACGAGCGGGTGGGTGGCGCTGGTGCTGATCTCGTCGCTGTGCGCCCAGAGACGGACAAGAAGCTCATGTCCGGCCTTCAGTGCGTCGGCGCCGAGCTCCGGGGTCCCGAAATAGGCGGAACGCCCGGTGACGGTGATCTCCGCGATGAGAAAGCCCATCTGTGCCGGGTAGATGGCCGAAGTGGTGGGCTCGGTGTAGATAGC
>JANYHQ010000025.1 GCA_025358985.1 Acidimicrobiales bacterium | reverse complement strand
CATCACCTTCATGCCGTGAGTGTCGGACACCCGCAAACCAAATCCGTGTCGCAACAACCCAGAGAACACCGCCGTGACCACCTTGCGGGTCCAGTGACGTTGATCAGACGCATCGTCACCACGCTTGGAGCCCACCACGATTGATGCCCCTCCGGGCACCGCCATCACTGCAATGGCACGCTCGGCAAACGCCAGGTCATAGAGGTCCACGTCGAAATTGACCACATAGGTCCCGGTGGCCGCCAGCAGGCCGGCCCGCAGAGCCTTGCCGTAATCCGCCACGCCGGTGGACAGTGCTCGAACCTCATCGAAGCGCTGCTCCAGGTCCAAAGCCACGGCCATGGTGGCATCGCGTGATCCGTTCTCCACCACCACAATCTCGAAGTCGACAGCGCTTTGTCGCAGACCAGTAACCACATCCGTGACCGCAGACGCCAGGTACTGCTCCTCCTGGTAGGCAGGAAATACGATCGAGAGGGATTCTCCAGGCGGTAGCAACAACATTCGGGGCGCGATCCTAGGGGCCGTACAGTTGCTGAGCTGTGCATCCCAAGTGGGGTCACATCCCCGGGTAGCGTCATGGGGTGACTGAGGTCGACACCAGGATGGCGGAGGACCCTTTCCTTGGTAACGAATTGCCGGAGTCAACTCCCGAAGCCTTCGAAGCAGACGAACCACAGCCCTCGGGACTCCCACGACGCGCCGCCAACGCCGTACTGCACATGCACCCCGCCTTGCGTCTCACCTACGTGGCAGCCGTTGCCTTTGCGGTGATCTTTGGGCGCCTTGGCGTGCAACACCATCGCAACTTCGGCACGTGGTCATTCGACATGGCCATCTACGACCAGGCCTACTGGCTGGCATCCCGCTTCGGCAAGACGTTCATCACGGTGCGAGGACTGGAGTTCTGGGGTCATCACCTCAACCTGGTGGCATATCTCTACGCCCCGTTCTATTGGCTCGGTGCTGGTCCGGCGTTCCTCTATGTGTCCCAAGCCGTGGTACTCGGCCTGGGCGCCGTTCCCACCTACCTCATTGCCCGCGACCGATTCCGCTCACCGTGGGCAGGGCTGGCCTTCGCAGTGGCCTTTCTCATGTATGCACCGGTCCAGTGGATCTCGTGGGCCAACTATCACCCCGAAGCCCTTGTCATTACGCCGTTGCTGTTTGCATGGTGGCTGGCCAGTCGCAAGCACTGGCGAGGCTTCATGGTGGCCCTGCTGCTGGCATTGTCCACGCGTGAGGACACCGCACTGGCAGTGATCGTGATGGGTGTGGTGCTGGTGGCAATGCATTGGACTTCACGCCGCGTGGACCGTCGATCATTTCGGTTCTCACTCGCAACATTTGGTATCGGCGCGCTCTGGTATGCCGTGGCCACCAAGTTGCTCATTCCTCATTACAACAACGGACATGAGCCGTTCTACATCACGTACTTCTATGGCGACTTCGGCAAGAGCTCGGTGGAGATCGCCAAGAACATGCTGTTGCATCCAGATCGTGTGGCCAAGTTGGCCGTACTGCCGGACCGGGCCCGGTTCTACCGGGACCTGTTGCTACCACTGGGCGGACTTCCGCTGTTGGGCCTGCCGTTTCTGTTGATGGGCGGACCACAACTATTGGCCAGCATCACCGGCACCAGTCCATATGCGCGCCAAATCATGTATCAGTACACCAGCGTGATGATTGCCCCCATCATCATTGCGTCCATCGAGGGTACGTCGCGTATTCTGCGCAGCAAGGCGCTGCGTTACGGGGCGTTGTGCTGGTTGTTGGCTTGCTCCTACGTGTCGAACACTGCGTGGTCACCGTCGCCGTTGAGTCCGCACTACAACGTGTGGGCGGTGCCCAACAATCGCATCTCGGCCCTCAACAAAGCGGTGTCGATGGTTCCCCATGGCGCCCCCGTAGTGGGCACGTATTCCATTTTGCCGCATCTCTCAGGTCGTAGGTACGCGTATGATTGGCCAAATCCGTGGCAACCCGCCTACTGGGGCGACGATCGTCCCGACGGCTCCCATTCCCCCGCCCCGCACAACCCCAACACCGTGGATTACATCGCGCTCGACATGTACCACGTGGGTGCCGCACAACTACCGTTGATCGCCCAACTCATCGGCGCCGAAGGCCAGGGCGCAGAGTTCACAGTGGTGTATCGCAGCCATTTCAAACGGGCCGATCCGCTTGGTACCGCAGACCTCAATGAACCCACCGGCGTGAAGCAGGTTGAAGTACTGGCCGATCAGGTGATTGTGGCCAAACGTGTACGCAACGGCCCCAAGAGCACGGCCCGCTGATTACTCCACTGATTACCTCACTGATCAGACCCGGGTGGCGATGAGGATGAGGTTCTTACCGAACGGCGGATTGGGAACCAAGCGTTGGATGAACCGGCTGATGGGCACCAAGATGGAATCAAAGGCAAATCCCGACCCACCCCCCAACGTGTTGGCCTGCAACACCCGATACATGCCCCAATACGGCAGCATGCTGGCCACATCGAGATAGCGCAGGTCGTCCACCCGGAACCCGGCGGCCTGCGCCGCCTCCCGCAACGTGGCTTTGGTATAGCGGCGATGATGACCAGAGAGTCGGTCCATGGACCCGTACAGCCACGGTGCCGCCGGCACGAACACCCCGATACGCCCGCCTGGAGCCAACAGCACATGGGCAGTCCGTAGCTCGTCCACGTCGTGCTCGATGTGCTCGAGGACGTTGACGTAGGTGATGGCATCGAACCGGGCGGGACCGTTCTCGTTGCGCAATTCGGTGGTGGTGACCTGGCGGCACTGCATCTTGGGGATGGCCGCTGCTTCGCGCTCCAGCCGGGGGAAGATGTTGGCGGCCGGTTCGATGGCCAGCACAGACTGCACCATCGGTCGTGTGGCCAGCAGCTTGGTGACGGCGGCAATGCCGGAGCCCACATCGAGTACGCGGGCACCCAGCGCAGGCGTGAGCAGCTCGGCGATCCAGGCGTTGAATCGCTTGGCGTCGGACAACCGTTCCTGCTCCGACGCCGCCCCGAAATCGGCGCTGTTATTGGGCGCTTGAAAGGCGCTCTGGTGTTGGCGGCGCGCCACTCTGGCCACCTTGCGTACAGCAAAGAGGTTGACGAAGAACTCGCCACAGTCGCTCAGGGTGAGCTTGGAGAGCCCCGCCGATCGGGGTCGAAAGATGATGGGCGACTCGTGGATGTCGTATCCGTTGGCCTGAGCCAGGGCAATGAACGCAGAGAAGAATCCGTACCCGGCCACACGTAGCTTCGACGGATCGAACAGCTCGGCCACGTCGGGGCGGATCACCCGAAACGACGTGGTGGCGTCGCGCACGCCCTTGGTACCGGTGACGACCCGGAACAACAGGTTGCCGCCACGACTGAGCAACGTACGTATGGCCGACGTCCCCGGTGACGATCCACCTTTCACCCAGCGCGATCCAATCATCACCCCGCTACCACTGGAGATGAATGCCTCCACCAAACCCGGGATCTGCCGGGCGTCATGTTGGCCGTCGGCATCCAACGTGACGAGGAAGGCAGGACGGCCGGCGCCGCCGTTGGAGTGAGAGTCGGACAGTACGTGACGAAAGCCCCGTACCAACGCCGCCCCCAATCCCTCCTTGGTGCCGGACAGGACCTCAAGGCGAATGCGATGTACGGCGGCTACGTCTCTGGCGATCTGGGCAGTGCCGTCGGGCGAGTTGTCGTCCACGATGAGCACGTCGAGAACGATGCCTTGGTGATCCAAGGAACGAACCGCCTCTGCCACCTCGTCGAGTACCGCAGCGATGGAGCCGGCCTCGTTGTAGGTGGCCATGATCACCACGCCGCGTACCGCCCCGGCCGCGGGACCCATCCCGGGAATGCGCTCCGGTGACGTATGCGGGTCGATGATGTGCGTGCTCACTTGGGCATGGTACGGGCTCGACGCACCCCGCCTGAGTATGGGCCGTGTTCATCGAACAAGAAATCATTGAGGCCCCGGTAGGCTTTAGGCATGTTCGGGTTCTGTTCTTCTGCCACCCCTATGCGACGTTGTGTGGCGGCCGCGCTGTCGGCGGCTGCGCTGAGCGTGTTGTTGGCATCGTGCGGAGGTGCAGGCGAGTCCAGCAGCACACCCAATCCGCAAGTGATCACCACTCCCGGCCCGAACGCCACCAAGCCCACCACCGTGGGAGGGGTAACCCCTTCGTTCACGTCGGAGATCGTGGACACGCCAGCCGACGCACCGGGGCTCCCCACCACCATTGCCGGGTACTCACCGTATGAGCCCGGAAAAACTGTGGTGGCCGAACTGCTGGCCGGCGAGCCATCGCTAGCCATTTACGACTCTCCCGTGAGCACCACACCGTCCAAGACGCTGCCTCGCGACGGTAAGCACGAACTGGTGCTGGTGACGCTCGGAGGCACACCGGACCGGTTGTTGGTGGAGTTGCCGTTGCGGCCCAACGGGAGCCAGGGATGGATTGACAAAACCAAGGTGAAGCTCGGCTCCCACGATTTTAAACTGATCGTGCAACTATCGGCCCACAAGCTGATTGCCATGAAGGGCACGGGCGAGGTGCTCAACGTGCCCATCGGGGTGGGCAAGGGACAGACCCCCACCCCCAACGGCACGTACTACATCACCGAGTTGCTCCAGCCCCCCAACCCGGATTCGGTATACGGCACCTACGCGTACGGCCTATCGGGCTTTTCCGAGGTCCTCAACAGCTTCAGTGGGGGCGATGGTCAAGTGGGCATTCATGGCACCAACGACCCGTCCTCCATCGGTAAAGACGTGAGTCACGGATGTATCCGACTCAACAATGCCGACATCGAAAAACTGGTGAAGATGCTTCCCCTCGGCACACCAGTTGAAGTTCTTGCATGATCGGGCGTTGCATCTCAATAGCGGTGCATGCGATGCCGAGACTCAAGCAGTGACCATGCTCCCCCATCGACCTCGTCGACCCCATCAGCCTCATCGGCACGTGTTGGCGGCAGTGGCCTCGGCGTCGCTGATGATGGGGGCACCGGCCCAAGGCGCGCCCAAGCCCAGCTCCCCTGCTACGTCCACCACCGTTGCCCCCCTCACCGCAGGCACGGTGATCAGTGCTGCCAACCTGGTGTTGCCTCCCCCGCCAGTGGCTGGAGTAATACCCCTTCGTACGATGGTGGCCCGTTCTTTGGTGCGCAGGGTCAACGTGTACGCCACACCCAGCGCCGCCAAGGTGTCCATCGTGATGGACAACCGCACCAATTTCTCCGGCGCCCATGTGTTTGTGGTCATTGGCAAGCAGGACGGATGGTTGCAGGTACTGGTGCCGGAGCGACCCAACGGCCGCACCGGTTGGGTACGCATGAGCGATGTGGGTGTGTACCAACACGACTACGCCATCGTGGTGAGTATCTCGGCTCATACCCTGACGCTGTACCAAAACGGTCTCCAGGTGATGCAAGAGACCGTGGCCACCGGGCAGGCCAAGTTCCCCACGCCGTTGGGCATGTTCTTCATTCGGGAGTTGGCCAAGCCAGCGAACGCTAAAGGTGCTTACGGTCCGTATGCCTTTGGCCTGTCGGCGTTCTCCAATGTGCTCACCAGTTTTGGTAAAGGCAATGGACAGGTGGGTATCCATGGCACCAATGCACCGGCCCAATTGGGTACCAACGCCAGCCACGGCTGCATCC
>JANYHQ010000011.1 GCA_025358985.1 Acidimicrobiales bacterium | reverse complement strand
CCGTTGCAACGGGGATCCGCAATCCGCGGATGCACGGGACGCCGCCAATCTGGTGGGGATTCACTGTTATGCGATCCATGGAGCAGATGCTACGTGACGCGCTTGGTCTGAACGTTTCTGGATTCGGCCGAACCTTCTTGGCAATTGATGGCCTCCCTGGCGTGCCAGGATCTGCACCATGACGCAACGGCCTGGGCGAGTGATGGCTCTCGACCTCGGCAGCAAACGGATCGGGGTGGCTTCCACCGATGTCACGCAGACGTTGGCCAGCCCCTATGAGGTGATTCTGCGCCGGGGCAACCACGCCGCCGATCATCGGGCCATTGCCGCCACCCTTGAGGAACTCGAAGCGGTGCGGGTCATCGTGGGGTTACCCATCAGCCTCAACGGGCAAGAGGGTAAGGCGGCCCAACTGATCCGGGCCGAGTACGAGGAACTGGCGGCCACGCTCAGCGTTCCGGTGGAGCTGTTCGACGAACGATTCACCACCACCACCGCCCACACCACGTTGATGGAGCAGAAGATGAAAGCTGACGCCCGAAGGCGGGTAGTGGACAAGGTGGCGGCTGCCGTGTTGTTGCAGTCGTGGTTGAACACCCAACCACCTCGTGTCGAAGCGAGCGAAGCCCCGTGATCGATCCCACGCCGGCGTCCGGTATACCAATCACTCCACCTGCCAACACCCCGCCGGTCAACACCCCGCCGGTCAACACGCCGCCAGGTGACACCTGGGACGAACACGCCAACTGGGAGGATTGGGAGGAGCCCCCGGCCCCGTCATCGCCGCCGCCCTCTGCACCGCCAGTACCGCGTCGACGCTTGCGCAAGGTCGCCCAGTCGACGCCCACGTCGGCCCCGTCGGCCATCGACTACCAGGACGAATACGAATCGTTCCCGCTACCAGCTCGACGCGGACGAGGTTGTCTCACCATGTTGGTGGTGCTGGCCATGATTGGCGCCTGCGTGTTTGTCGGCGTCACGTGGGTACGCAACCAGATCGACCCATCAGGGCCCCCCGGATCAGTAGTGGAGGTGGCCGTTCCCAAGGGCACGTCGGGGGGGGAGGTGGGCAAGCTCCTGCATCGCAAAGGAGTCATCGGTAACGACAAATTGTGGCGGGTATGGAGCCAGAGCAAGGGCATCAGTAGTTTCCAAGCGGGCCGGTACAACTTCAAGCGACACTCGTCGTTCAGTGAGGCGGTGGCTGTCCTGCGAGAAGGTCCATCGGTAGCCCAGCAACAAAGCCTCACGATCCCCGAGGGTCTACGCCTTACCCAGATCGCTGAACGCGTGGCAAAACTGCCGGACCGCAGCGCCGCCCGATTCCTGGATGCGGCCAAGAGTGGCAACGTACGCGGCCGGTTGCAACCAGTGGGCAATACCAATCTCGAAGGACTGCTGTTCCCGGACACGTACTCCATCGACCTCAACGAGAACGAAACGGCGATCCTCACTCGGATGGCCGAAGAGTTCGACAGTGTGGCCCTCGAGGTGGGCCTCGACAAGGCGCAAGAAAAGGTTGGGATCTCGCCGTACGAAGCGGTCATCGTGGCGTCGCTGATAGAGCGCGAAGCCAAGTTCGACGACGAGCGGGGCAAAGTGGCCAGGGTCATCTACAACCGGTTGAAAGCCAAAACGGCGCTGCAGATAGATGCCACGCTCATCTACGCCAACGGTGGCAACCAGGTGCTGTTCGATGATCTCAAGGTCGACGGCCCGTTCAACACCTATACCCGCAAGGGCCTCCCCCCGGCGCCCATCTCCATGCCGGGTAAGGCCTCACTCGAAGCCGCCCTGAATCCGACCGAAGGGAATTGGCTGTATTACGTGGTTACCGAGGCCGACGGGCACAGCTCGTTCGCCACTACCTTCAAAGAGCACAAGGCCAACATTGCGCTAGCCAAGAAACGGGGTCTGCGTTGAGCATTTCGTCTCCCACCGGCACCACGCGGGTGGTTGGCGTCATTGGAGATCCGGTGACCCATTCGCTGTCACCGGTGCTGCACAACGCAGCGTTCGTGGCGTTGGGCATGGACTGGACATATGTGGCCTTCCACGTGGCCACCGGTCTTGGCGCGAAGGCTGTAGAAGCCGTACGCGTGCTGGGTATCGAGGGGCTATCGGTGACCATGCCACACAAGAGTGACGTGGCTGCGGTAGTGGACGTGCTCAGTGATGACGCCGCCGCCCTCGGAGCAGTGAACACCGTTCTGCGCCGCAATTCGCGGTTGGTAGGCGACTCCACTGACGGGCACGGCTTCATGGCGGCACTGTCCGAGGCAGGCTTTGACCCGGCGGGCAAGTGCTGCATGGTGGTGGGCGCCGGGGGCGCTGGTCGCGCCGTGGTGCTGGCATTGGCCAGAGGTGGGGCGGCCCGCATTGTGGTGGTCAATCGTGATCCCGGACGGGCGGGCTCGGCAGTGGCATTGGGAGGGGGAGTGGCGGTGGTCGGCGGCGTGGAGTGCGCGGCCGAGTCGGATCTGGTGGTGAATGCCACCCCGGTGGGTATGGGCCTCGCTCACAACTCGACCGTGGGGGCCGGTGTGGTGGATACCGATCTGCTCGGTCCGGGTCAGTTCGTCTATGACTTGGTGTATCACCCGGCCCAGACACCGTTGCTATTCGCCGCCGCCGGACGAGGGGCCACGGTGCTCAACGGACTACCCATGCTGGTGCACCAGGCGGCTCGCCAGTTCGAGTTGTGGACAGGCGAGGTGGCCCCACTCGAAGCCATGCGTGTCGCTGTCCACCACGAGCTCTCAAGTCGCGTCAGCTGACGTCCGAAGGTTGTTCACGATGAGTTCCAGTCGTCAACAAGGGCGGCTGAGTGGTCGGCTGCGTGGTCGGCTGAGCGATCGAAGCTCCGCATGAGTCCGTTGGGAGCAGTACTGGGACTGATGGCTGGGGCACTGGCGGCCCCCTTGAGCAGCGTGCTGATGGACCGTCCACCATTGCGGGATCAGGACAATGAGTCGTTGCGAGCGCCGTGGCGATGCGCGTCGTGTCGGGCCCCGTTACCGCTTCGCCGATCAATCCCCGTCGTGTCCTGGTTGGCGCAACGAGGTCGCTGCCACTCGTGTGCGGCATCGATAGGTACCCGTGAATTGATCAACGACGGTCTGTGTCTGGTGGTTGGCCTCCTCACCGGAGCATTCGTCGGAGTCAATGCCGCCTTGCCAGCATTGATGGTGCTGGCCCTAGTGCTGGTACCCATGGCCCTCATCGACCTTCGGCTGCACAAGATCCCTACCCGGCTGGTATATCCCGCTACGGCGGTGGTCACGGTGTTGCTGGGAGTGGCGGCTGTGGTGCAGGGCGATCCGCGGCGGCTGGTGCGGGCGCTGGCGGGCGGACTGCTCGCCTCGGCATTCATCTGGCTGCTGGTGATCGTGTACCCAGCCGGGATGGGTGATGGGGACGCCCGGCTGTGTCTGCTGTTGGGTATGGGGCTGGCCTGGTTCGGGTGGGGGCATTTGCTCTATGGGCTCATGGCCGGATTCGTACTGGGGTCGGTGGTGGGCATCGGCTACGCCATTGCCAGTGGCCAGGGCCGCAAGACACAACTCCCGTTCGGGCCGTGGCTGGGTTCGGGAGCACTATTGGTGATGCTCATTGCGCCGAGCATCCCCGTCCTGGGTTGACAGAGTTCTGGGCTGCCGCATAGCTGTGTTAGCCATACCCGCATGGCTGGCCTCACCTATCTCCTGCCGTCACAACCAATCGAAGATGTGGAGCAGTACCTGCGCGCCGGCGGCGGCGAGGGGCTACGCACTGCTCGAATGATGGGTCCTCAAACCACCATGGACGAGGTGGCCGACAGCGGCCTGCGGGGGCGTGGTGGCAGCGGTTTCCCGACCGCCCGAAAATGGGCTTCGGTGAGAGATGCGGGCAGCGGCACGGTGTACGTAGTGGCCAACGCTGCTGAAGGAGAACCGGCCACATTCAAGGACCGTTCGTTGATCAGGCGTGACCCGTATCGCATTGTCGAAGGGCTGGCCATTGCCGCCCTGGCGGTCGGCGCCACGGAGGCATTCATTGCCACCAAACGCTCCTTCACCCGGGAACTCGGGCGGCTGCGTGAGGCCGTCGACGCGCTCACCGACATCGGGCTACTCGAGGGTCTTCGGGTCACCGTCGTGGAGGGGCCGGGGGAGTACCTCTTCGGTGAGGAGAAGGCGCTTCTGGAGGTGGTGGAGGGCCGCGACCCGCTGCCGCGATTGTTGCCACCCTGGCAGCACGGCCTGTTCGCCACCGTGCCCATCGGCTGGGAGGCCGGCAGTCGCTCCGACGACTTCCCGGTGAGCAATCCCACCCTCGTCAACAATGTCGAGACGTTGGCTTCGGTGGCCCACATCCTGGCCCGGGGGGCGTTGTGGTTTCGGTCGATGGGAACGGTGGATTCGCCCGGCACCCTGCTGGTCACCGTGGTCGGTGCCGTGACTCACCCCGGCGTGATGGAGGTGGAGATGGGTACTGCGCTCGATGATGTGTTGGGGATGTGCGGCGGGCCACTTCCTGACCGGCGGCTCGTGGCGGCGCTGTCCGGGGTGTCCAATCAGGTACTGCTGGCCGCTGAATTCGACGTCCCCCTCACGTACGAGGACATGGCAGCGCGAGGTACATCGTTGGGTGCTGCGGGGTTCGCCATCTATGACGATTCGGCCGACATGGTGAGCGTCACGCGCGAGTTCAGCCGGTTCCTGGCGGTGGAGTCGTGCGGACAGTGTCCGGCGTGCAAATCGGGGTCCATGGCCATCACCGAGCGATTGGCCGCCATTGACGACGGTCGGGGCACCGATGCTGATCTTGGAGCCATCGCCGCCTCGTTGCGAACCGTCACCGACGCCAACCGTTGCTACCTCGGCACCGAGGAACTCAACGTGGTGTCGAGCATGCTGCGAGCCTTCCCCGAAGCATTCGCCCAGCGCATCGAAGGGGTCACCGGGTCCAGTGGCGCGGTACTGATCCCGCTGGTGGTGGACATCGCCGACGACGGCACCGTCACCTACGACGAGCGTCACGCCACCAAACTGCCGGACTGGACCTACGTCCCCTCTGACCCGACCCGGTAGCCTGACTGGGTGCTGCGTTTCCTCACTGCTGGCGAGTCCCACGGTCAAGCCCTCACCGTCATCGTGGAAGGGTTACCGGCGGGATTGCCTATCACGCTCGAAGAGATCCAAGGGGAGTTGGCCCGGCGCCGCCTCGGGTATGGGCGCGGACCACGTCAACGCTTCGAGCAGGACGAGGTCACCATCCTGGGCGGTGTCCGCCACGGTCGCACCCTGGGATCGCCGGTGTCCATCGTCATTGCCAACTCCGAATGGCCCAAGTGGATGGACGAGATGAGTCCGGCCGCCGGAGCCACCACCAAGTCACTCACCCAGCCGCGGCCCGGCCACGCCGACCTCACCGGTATGCAGAAGTATGGCTTCGATGATGCCCGTGATGTGTTGGAGCGAGCCAGTGCGCGCGAGACGGCGGCGCGGGTGGCAGCCGGGGCCCTGGCCAAGGCACTGCTGGCAACCGTAGGTACACAGATCATCAGTCATGTCATCCAGATGGGACCGGTGCGATCCAAGTCGGTGGCGCGGCCCACTCCGGCCGACCTGGCAGTGGTGGATGAGTCAGGGGTGCGCTGCTTCGACGCGGCCGCCGAAGCGCTCATGATCACCGAGATCAAAGCGGCGGCCAAGGAAGGTGATTCCCTGGGCGGCATCGTGGAAGTACTCGGCTACGGCGTGCCCGTGGGCTTGGGCAGCCATGTGCATTGGGACCGCAAGCTCGACGCATTGTTGGCCCAGGCCCTCATGAGCATCCAGGCTGTAAAGGGTGTGGAGATCGGCGACGGATTCGAAGTGGCGGGCCGGCGAGGCAGTGCCGCCCACGACCCCATCGTATGGGACGCAACCGACGGGCGATTCCGCAGGGAGTCCACATTGGCGGGCGGTACCGAGGGCGGTATGAGCACGGGTGAACTGTTGGTGGCCAGGGTGGCCATGAAGCCCTTGGCTACGCTCAATCGACCCACGCTGCCCACCGTGGACGTGGTCACCAAGGAGGCCACGGTGTCGTTCAAGGAGCGCACCGATGTCACCGCAGTTCCAGCTATGGGCGTCATTGCCGAGTCCATGACGGCGCTGGTCTTGGCCGACGAGGCCACCCGCAAGTTCGGCGGCGATTCGGTGGCCGAGTTCACCCGCAATCACGGCGCATTCATGGCCGGTATCAACGACCTCTGATGCCGGGCCCGTCCGTCACCCCCGGGGTACCGGCGCGTCACGTGTGTTTGGTGGGCATGATGGGCTCAGGCAAGACCACCATCGGTCGTCGCTTGGCCCGATCATTGGGCCGTAATTTCGTGGACTCCGATGCCTTGGTGGTGGAGCGCACCGGTCTCAGTGTGGCCGAGATGTTTGCCGAGCATGGTGAGCCGTGGTTTCGTGTTCAGGAGACGATGGCCCTCGACGAGGCGCTGAGTGCGGTTGAACCAGTGGTGCTGGCGGTGGCCGGAGGGGCGGTGCTGGCCCCCGGTAACCGGGACTTGGTGAGGTCGAAATCCACCGTGGTGTGGTTGCGGGCCAGTGCCGACACCATCATCGGTCGTATCGGTGATGGTCGAGGTCGGCCGTTGTTGGCTGATGATCCTGCGGGATCGATTCGCCGTCTCGATGCCATCCGACGGCCAATCTATGCCCAGGTTTCCCATGTGGTGATCGACGTCGACGCCATCTCCATCG
>JANYHQ010000009.1 GCA_025358985.1 Acidimicrobiales bacterium | reverse complement strand
CAATCCGGGCGGCTGCGAACCGCGGCAACGACCGTTCGAAGCGGAGCGCTTTCACGTACGTCGACCGCTGAGCAGGGGAGGGATACGGGTAGGCGACAGCGGTCCGATGGGGAGTAAGGGGCGAGGGGCACCGGGAGCCTTGGCCCAATGCTCCACATGCCATCCCCGCTTGCGGGCAATGGTGGCCAGTTTGGCCTCGGGGTTGACGGCCACTGGATGCCCCACCGCTTCGAGCATGGGAAGGTCGCTGGCGGAATCGGCGTAGCTCACGGACTCCGCCAGATCGAGACCTTCAGCTTCCGCGTATTGGGCCAAGATCATGGCGCGGGCCTCGCCGGTGGGAGGCGACACGTCAAGCTCCCCGCTGAGCGATCCATCGGGTCGCTGCGTGATGTGCGCCGCCACGATCTCATCGAACAGCGGTCGAAGCGGCTCCACCAAGAAATCCAACGCGCCCGTGATGAGGATGGTGCGATGGCCCAGTGCCCGGTGCTCGCGTACACGGCGGATTCCCGCCGGAAAACTCTTCATGAGCACCAGATGGTTGAGGTACTCCCAGGCATCATCTCGCAGTAACGCCGCCGGGGCGTCTTCGTATCGGCGATAAAAGCTGCGCAGGAAATCGCCCCGGTCTCGGCGATCGAGTTTCAACATCGCAGGAGCACGACGCAACATGTCGAGGGTGAAGCGGGCTCGTTCGCGTTGGTCCATGTCGCGCGTCGCCAGGAATGAGAACGACTCCACCACATTGGAGGCAATGAGCGTGTTCTCCAGATCAAAGGCGGCCAGGTGACGCTCGGGTGACAGGATGGCCTTGCGTCCACGGTCCTCGCGAGACGTGGTCTTGGACCGCCCAGGGGTCATCTTCACTCGGGCGCTGCGCACCACCGAGGGCAGGTGCACGTTGCGGATGTAATCGGTCCAGTTGATGTTCATGGGATCAAAATCAAATGCGCGCTGATCATCTGGATGCAGACGTTGGTGGAGGGCGAGCAATCGATCTACCCGGAAGATGGCCTCGGTTTCGGTGTACGCCCCGTACAGCTCCACATACGACAGCGCTCGGTCGGCCAACGTACGCTTCTCCTCAAGTTGTGAGGCCAGGTTGGCTTGGCGACCACGTACCGGCAGAGCACCGATGAGCCGCTCTCCGCGCTTGAGCATGGTGGTGGCTCGTACCAATTGTGATTCCACGCGGCCGCGGCCGGGAAACGACCACTCGGGCACCATGATTGGCGAACCGTCACTGTCGTAGATGGGATGCAGCGTGAACCACTCCCGCACATTGTCGACCATCTCGCGGTAGCGCAGCGGTTGGCGGGACCCCGACGCCACTTGATACACGCCGGGTCCATCGGGACTCGGCCCCTCGGCCACCACGGCGACGATGGCGGCTACCACCATGTCCACCGGAATGACGTCCACCACACCTTCGGGTATTCCCGGAAATTCCTTCAACAATCCGCGCGCATACGAGATGATGATGGGCTCCGCCATACGGAATCCACGGATCCATCCGGGCACCGGCTCCTGTATGGCCGACTCGATGATGGACGGTCGCACGATGGTCACGGGCACCCCGTCTCGGGTCTCCAACAATGCCCGCTCACCCAAGGCCTTCGTATAGGCGTACGCATCGGGCCACCCCAATGATGCTGCTCGGGCCCGGCCCGCATCGACCAACCGTGCCTTCACCCACTCTTCGCGTAATTTCTCGGTTTTGGCCGAGAGGAGGGGAGTACCGGCCGCCCCGAGTTCGCTGCGAGCAGCCTTGGCCAGCTTCTCGAGCTGTTTGCGGGTACGACTCTGAGCGTCGGTATCGGAACGCAGACGGCGAGCGGCCGCTACTTCGGACTTCCAATCGGCCTCGGTGGCAAACGGAGTTTCGGGCAGGATTCGCTCGGGGGCATCACCCCGACGAGTGCCCGCGACATAACACGTGGACACCGCAACGAGATGCCCGGTGCAACCAACCTCACGCATCGCCGCTGCGACCCGGGTGGGTCCCAGCAGATTCGTCTCTACGGCTGAGTCGAGCGGGGAGTCGAAGGCCACCGCAGCAGCGGAATGCACAACGCTGTGGCAGCCGCGCAACACGGCCCGACCTTCATCGTTGAGTCCTAGGCCGTCACGCGACACGTCGCCATCGATGACGAGTACCCGCCTCGCCATCTCGGAAGCGAAGCGGTCACCCAGTTCGGTCCTTAGACGGTCGAAGGCGTCGTTGCGCAGTATCTCGCGACGTACTCGTTCCAAGGCCGGCGTACGTTTCGATGACCGGACGATCAACGCCACTTCGCAGCCCGGCACCGCACGCAGCAACCGCTCAACCAATGCCGTTCCGAGGAACCCGGTGGCTCCCGTGATGGCGATCCGGGTGCCATCCAGGCGCTGGGCAATGGTGGCTCGTTCCTGCGGCGCGGTACGAGACACAGAACTCACAGGTGCTTGTCTACCATTTGGTAAGCGGCATCACTGGCCATTGTGAACTCCACCGGTGGCGGTGCCGTCCGGAGCGCCGTGAGCCATCTACCCTCTGGGACGTGGGAGGCCCTCAACACATCCCGGGCGCGCATCGAAGCGGAGCTGGGGAGAGCAGCTCCGCTGCGATCGGCACCGCCGTGGTACTGCCCACTCGGGTCCGCATCCTCGATGCCGCACTGGCCCAGGTGGCCCAGCGCGGGTACGAGGGAACCTCTCTGGACGCGCTGGCGGCGGGCCTCGGTGTACGCAAGCAGACCATCCTTCATCACTTTGGGTCGAAGGAGGCGTTGCTGCGCGCCGTGCTGAAGCAG
>JANYHQ010000354.1 GCA_025358985.1 Acidimicrobiales bacterium | reverse complement strand
CTTCGGCGGTGGCCCGGGCAGCACGGGCGTGGGAGTCCACGGAGAACTGATCGCAGTCGTCGCGGGAGATGCCCCACTGCTCGGCAATCATCTCGGCTCCGATGCCCTGCGGCTGCAGACCGCCCACGGGTGCGTAACGATCCATGATGCTCTGAGAGAAGGGAAAGCCCAGTTCCTTGGACGACAACGTGGCGCCCATGGGAATGCGGGTCATGACCTCCACCCCGGCGGCGATGGCAATGTCGTAAGCACCGGCAATGACACCCTGGGCGGCGAAGTGGGCCGCCTGTTGGCTGGACCCGCATTGACGGTCCACCGTGGTGGCCGGCACCGATTCGGGGTAGCCCGCTGCCAGCACTGCATTTCGGGCGATGTTGAGACCCTGCTCGCCGGCCTGCATCACACAACCCATGATGACGTCGTCGATGAGGGCGGGGTCGAATGAGTTGCGCTCCACCAAGGCGCGCAGTGTGACGGCGGCCAACTCCACCGGATGCCAATCCTTCAACTTTCCGTTGCGACGACCGAGCGGGGTGCGAACAGCATCGACGATGACGGCGGTACGGGCCATGGTGGTGAAACTCCTGAGGTGACGGTAGGGACGGATGGACCGGACACTTGACCGGGCGGTCCAGTGTCGCGCGACCTTCGCCGGTTGCTATCCCGAACTTTTGGACCCGGTGGCAGCGCGACGAAGGCGGTCCAGCACCGCTACCCCCACCCCCACTTCGTCCGGCGCCACCACCAAGAGGACGTCAAGTCCCAAGCGATCAGCATCATGTAAGCGCGCATAGAGAATTGGACTCAGTCCGTCGCCGTTGTAGATCCGGGGCCCGTCCACACGGATCACACCAGGTGGCAGCGGTAGTTCGGTGGCACACAACACACCCACTCGTGATCCCCGGTAAACCTCGAGGCGCCGGGCGATGTCATCCACCAACACCACCTCCACCTGCGCGGACGGCGCATAGTGAGCGCTCAGCATGCCCGGTGCCCGTGGCGGTCCGGTGATCACCCGTTGTACGCGACGCTTGATGAGTTCTTCGATGTGCTCCGCCGTAATCACGCCCGGGCGCAGGATCGATGGCAGGTCCGATGTGCAGTCCACAATGGTGGATTCAACGCCGACGGCACATGGTCCTCCGTCGATGATGGCGTCACGATCACGCTCGAGATGATCGGCCAGATCAGCCATCACATGCTGAGCGGTGGTGGGACTCACACGGCCAAACCGGTTCGCCGACGGAGCCGCCAATCCGCCACCGAAATGGCGTAGTACCTGCTGGATCACCGCATGGGCAGGAACGCGCAGACCCACGGTGGCCAAACCACCGGTGACTTCGTCGTGCACGCCTGGCGCTCGGCGCAGCACCACCGTCAGCGGACCGGGCCAACACTGCTCCACCAACGCGTCTACCCAGGTGGGGACCTCAACCGCCCACTCGTGCAGTTGTGACCGATCGGCAATGTGGACGATGACGGGATGATCCGAGGGTCGCCCTTTGGCAGAAAAGATCCTGTTCACTGCCGCCACGGACCGGGCATCGGCGGCCAACCCGTAGACCGTCTCCGTCGGCAGAGCTACCAGACCACCCCGTCGCAGCAGTTCAGCAGCCAGATACAGCGATTCGTCGTCAGGGGGGAGCAACAGGGGACGCACAGTCATGACCCAACCGACGGTACCGTTCCCCGTACGTGTCCCGAGCGGACCTCGTCCGGTGTTGAATCCCGATGAAGTTGATCGGATTTATAGACTATTGTCCTCAGCTGACGCAGTTGCGCCCACCCAGGAGGATTCACAATGGCACTTCGACTCGGCGACACCGCCCCAGACTTCACCGCAGACACCACCCAAGGGACGTTGTCCTTTCATGAGTGGCTGGGCGACTCGTGGGGTGTGCTGTTCAGCCATCCCAAGGACTTCACGCCGGTGTGCACCACCGAACTGGGTCGCGTCGCAGCACTGAAGCCCGAGTTCGACAAGCGCAACGTCAAGGTCATCGGCCTGTCCGTGGATCCCGTCCCCAGCCATGTGGAGTGGGAGAAGGACATCGAGGAGACCCAGGGCACGGCGGTGAACTTCCCCATGATCGGTGACTCCGATCGTAAGGTCAGCGACCTGTACGACATGGTGCATCCCAACGCCAACGACACCATGACGGTGCGCTCGGTGTTCATCATCGGCCCGGACAAGAAGATCAAGCTGTCACTCACCTATCCCGCCTCCACGGGACGCAACTTCGATGAGATCTTGCGGGTCATCGATTCACTGCAATTGACGGCTCAGTACAAGGTGGCCACGCCGGTCGACTGGAAAAACGGAGACGACGTCATCATCGGCGGAGCCGTCACCAACGAAGAGGCACAACAGTTGTTCCCCGGCGGTTGGACCACGGTGAAGCCGTACCTACGCGTTTTGGCCCAGCCCGGCAAGTAAGCACACAGTACGAACGGGTGGCCGCCTTCGGGGGAACGTGGCCACCCGTTCGTCGCGTCCGGGCCCCTCAGTAGTCCGCATAATCTTGAGGCTGTGAGTTCGGACAAACGTCCTGATTGGGTTCAGGCCAATCCTGGCGCCATTGATGCATCAGTGACGCGAGCGTTGGCCCAACCATCTGGTGGATGGTTCGTGGTGGCGAGCAGTCGGACGCTACGTCCACGATCA
>JANYHQ010000707.1 GCA_025358985.1 Acidimicrobiales bacterium | reverse complement strand
CGGGTGGGTCGGTCTATGCATCGCTGATTTCGAGTGGGCCGTTGGGGCCTCGGATGAGGTGTTCGTTGGCTTGGTGGATGTGGTGGTGGTCGCCGGTGCAGATGAGTGTGAGGTCTTCGATGTTGGTGAGTCCGCCGTTGTTCCATTCGGTGAGGTGGTGGACCTCGCATCATTTGTAGGGTTTGGTGCAGTGTTGGTATTGGCAGTGCCGGTCTCGGGCGATGACGGCTAAACGTTGTGTGTGTGAGGCCAATCTTCGGTTGCGACCGAAACGTAGGATCTCTCCCTTGGTGTCTAGGACACAGCCGTAGAGGTCGGCGTTACCGGCGAGGCGCCACGCTTCAGCCACCGGAATCGGTCTTTGGCCCACCACTTCGGCTCGGGCCGCCCCGTCGTGGGGGTCGAGGGTCACGGTGACGATGACAGCCGGGCGGCACCGGTGACCCGGACCGGCCGGGCCGGTCCCGCCACGCAGTAACACCACGAATGCGTCGGCCATACGTGCTTCGTGCGGGTCGCCGCCGTGACCACCGAACACGTCGGCCCGTTGGGGGTGATCGCGTTTCCAGGCTTCGTCGGTGAGGCGCATCAACGTGGAACGCAGTTCGGCGCCTTCCACCGGTCCCAATACCGCTGGTACGCCGACCATTGCGTCATCAGCAGCGAAGAACCGTACACAGCGGCGTGCTCGTTGACGGGCCGACAGTGACTCCCCATGGTCAGCGTCGATACGCAGCGCTAGTGCTTGGCGCCCCAACTCTTCCGGGGAACGGTCCCCGGCACCGTCCAACAATGCCAGTACCCCGTTGGTGGAGGCCGCCGGGCCTAACGCCCGGACGTGCTCGGCTGATAGCGCCCCGGCCGCCAATGCCGCCCCGGCGGCCGGTAACTTCGACACCACTTCTGCTACCCGGGCCCGGTGGCGGGCTTCCAACGACGACACCCCACACGTCCGTGCCAACACCAGTGCGGTATCGCGACGCTCTACACCTAATGCGATGACCAGCCCGGTCATGGCTGCTGACACCTCCCGCTGGACGCGTTCCAACTCCGCCAAACCCGCCAGAACCTCTACCCGCGACCAATCAACAACCTCACCTATCGGTACCCGCACCGATGCCCACACACTCGCTCCTCTCATACGAACAACTGTACGGACGGGGTGTGACAAAAAATGGGCCGCTACTATCCGTGAGTGGCTGAAGCCCTGGATTCCACACGGTGAAGGCTCGGTGGCTGCGGGCCATCCTCGTGGTGGCGTTGGGCGTGGGTGTACTCGGCATCGGTGCCTGGCGGGTAAGCAACCATCGGGGCGACTCGGCCACCGACCCTGAACTCGGCACCGTCTTCGTGACCACCGGTTCCAAGCAGCCCGAGTCCTGTGATGACGTTTCCATGCAACGCAGCTCGGTCGGTCTCTTTGCGGCGGCAGCTTCGGGTGATGGATACGACGTCACCGTCAAGGTGGTGGACAGCATTCTTTCTTCGAGTGCATTCGAAACTCCGTACACCACCGTCACTCGCGACGAACCGCAGATGCTCCGACTGGTGGTGACTGCCTCCGGCGCCGTGGAATCACAGCGCAAGTCGTATGCGAACGAAGTATTGCGACACGCCAAACTCGAACGAGTCGGCGACCCCACGTCGCTTACCGTCGACTGGCCCAGCGGCCTCAAGCAACAGGCCAGTGGTATCCCATGGCGGACAAGCGGGGAAGTGGTGGATCGTATGTACCGCTACGAATCCGACGCTGATGTTGTAGCGCCAACAGAGTTCAGGCTCTATGCGTCAGTGGCTGTGGACCCACCGACTGAGGACCGATCTGTTCACCTGTCCTGGACAAAGGTCGACCCCCTCACAGGACCAGGTATCGGATGGGGATACTTCACTACCGGGTTGCTGACTGACGTAAAGAGCGCAAACAAGGTCATCGACGGCTACCTCCTTACCGTGGTGACCTCATAAGTGACGCAGGCCGCAGTCGATGCTTTGGTCAATGAGGCCCACCCGATTGCGATGCAGTGCCCAGTGGAAACCACCGATGTGACTCGACCGGACCACTCCACGCGACTGTCTGGACTGGGTTGGGTGTCGTATATCAACAACGCCAACGCGCCGAACTGTCGCGTGGACGCCGAGGTGCGTACCGCAACAGCTCATGTCTCGCTGGATCACGAACGCATGCAGTGTGGATCGCCGATCATCGGTGCTTCGGCTTTCGGCCACGATGGCCCCGATGCACCACAGATGGCAGTCGTGGTTGACAGTGCGGTCCGAAGGGTCCGACTCACGAATTGGCATGGGTCATCTGCGGGCGTCGAGGCAACAGTGGCTGCAACCAAGGATTCTGGCGTCGGGGTGGTGGTGATCGATCTGCCGGCATCGCCGCGCAATCCGCTCGTGATC
>JANYHQ010000679.1 GCA_025358985.1 Acidimicrobiales bacterium | reverse complement strand
TGCGTCGCAATCAGGCATCAACATGGGTCTGCGCTCGTCCGCTGCGCTTCCGTGCTCGACGCCTTCACCGCTCCTGCGTCGCAATCAGGCATCACGCACCGGCCAGGCCGACGTGACCGCCACGCCGGCGCGGCGCCGCAGGTCTGCTCCGGCGGCGCTGGCACGGGCCCCCAGCTGGCGTTCGTCCACCCGCGTTGACGCCCCATTACGCACCACCACCTCGCCCGCCACCACCACATGACGCACCGATCGTCCGTCCGTGCCCCACACCAACTGCAGGGCAACGTCATCGCCAGGTGGCCGCCACTCCGGACGGTTCGCATCGAACACCACAAGATCAGCGCGCTTACCAACTTCGATGGACCCCAAATCATGGGCACGGCCGATTGCCTGCGCACCTCTGATGGTGGCCAATTCAAGCGCCAGGTGGGCGCCCGGCACCGTAGGATCAATAGCCGAGTCTTTGCTCACCCCGGCAAACAACGCCGCCGCCCGCAATACGTCAATTTGGTCGCCGGCATTCTCACTGTCGCACCCCAATGCCAGACGTCCTCCACGGCCCGCGAACTCGAGATGGCGACCAACTCTGCTCATGCCCTGACCGAGGCGCAGATAGGCCCATGGGCACGACGCCACCGCCACGTCGTGGGCCAGCAGCAGTTCCAACTCGGCATCGTCAAGATGCAAGGCGTGGGCCAGCAACAGATGGGAACCCAACACGCCGAGCGCATCGAGGTGAACCACGGGTCGTCGACCGGTCCGGCGAACATAGGAACTGGGGTCAGAGTCGGTGGGAGACAGGTGATACGTGATATGCGCCCCTCTACTGCGGGCCAACTCGGTGGCCTCCACCACGAGTGCATCGGACATCAAGTCGTGACCCACCAGCGTCACCCATCCCTGCACCAACCCGTCACCGTCGGGCGGATAGCGGTCCAAGAGGTCGCAGGCCCGGGCCACCACCTCGGCCGCAGGTGCCGCGAAGGGTCCCTGCTCCACATCCCATCCCCATCGACCAATGGAAGCGCGCATACCAACTGCTGTCACCCCCGCCACCACCGAATCCGGATAGGCCACGGTGCCCGCCTCGATTACGCAAGTGACCCCGTTCGAAACTGCTTCGAGGGCCGCCAGCGTGGCCGACAACTCATCATCTTCGGGTCGATGCGCCCCATGCAGGGGCACCGCCCACGTGAAGATCGCGGCCCCCGGCGCCAGATCGTCGGGTATGGAAGCGCGGGCCAATCGGTCGCCGGTGAGGTGTTGGTGGGCGTCGATGAATCCTGGGGTCACCCAGCCGCCTTGGGCATCGAGGAGTTCCGCGCTGCGATGCGCAGCTACCACCTCAGCTTCGGGTCCCACGTCGACGATGCGCCCCGCATTCATCGCAACCGCGGCGCCGGTGAGCACGGTGCGAGCGGGGTCCATCGTCACCAATCGACCAATGCCCGTAATCAACAATTGCGCTTGTGCCTCCCTCACGCCTCACCTACCTGGCGCAAATAAGTCAATGCGTCCCACACATCGAGGCGCTCGGTGATGAGACCATGTTCGATACGCAACAGCATCACACCACGAATCGTGATCGGCACTGGGTGTTGATCCTTTGACACCCCTGATGCGTGCAGTGTGTATGGAGCCGCCACCCGAGGTCCGTCCACGATGGGTTGGTCAGCGTCGTACTGAAGGCCCGGCAGAGAGGCCAAAAAGGCGGGGAGTCGACGCAAATACTCCTGGCGACCACGCGACGGTGAACCGAGGGCGCTGGCATGGTCGTTGATGAAGTCCTCACCGACGTGAGATGAAATTGTCTCCGGGTCCCCGGTGGCAAACGAGCCAAGGTAACTGAGGGCCACCGCCGCAGGGAGGCGGGAGTCAGGGTGAGTGTCCATGTCCTGGGAAATGTAGGCCCCGAGTCCCACACCCTGAGCGCGGCAGATAGGCACGGCGATAAAGTGCGAATTGAGGGTTAGCCCACCCACATAGCGGGTACGTGGCGATGGTGACTCTGATCCATGGCCTCGCCCGCACCCTCATCGCCCCCATGTTCATCACGGGAGGGGTGGACTGCGTGAAGCACCCGGAATCCAAAGCCAAGAAGGCCGAAAAGGTCACCGGGGGTCTCACCACGAAGCTGAACTCCCTTGGACTGCCTGAGGACCCGGTGCAGTTGGTTCGTATCAACGGAGGGGTGCAGCTGGTGGCTGGGTCGCTGCTGGCACTCGGCCGCATGCCCCGGCTGGCTTCCGCCGCCCTGGCCGCCACCCTGGTACCCACCACCTTAGCCGGTCACCGGTTCTGGGACGAGACGGATCCCACCGCCAAGGCCGCCCAACGCACCCAGTTCCTCAAGAACCTGGCCATGTTCGGGGGGCTCATCCTGGCCGCCACCGATACCAATGGAGCCCCGTCGTTGAAATGGCGGGCAAAGAAGGCGGCCGGCAAGGCCTCGAATTCCATCGGTTCGCTCGGCTCGTCTCTCGGCGCCTCATTGGGAGGACACTCGTCGTCCACCGCCCATCTCGGTGACCGGGTCAGCGCGCTG
>JANYHQ010000348.1 GCA_025358985.1 Acidimicrobiales bacterium | reverse complement strand
GAAGTCGCTACTCGTCGGAGCTGCCGTGGTGATGACGACATCGTCGTTGTTGCGCAACGGTCCAAATCACATCACCAGCCTGCGTGACGGGTTGTCATTGTGGATGAAAAACAACGAGTACGAGTCGGTGACTCAGCTGCGAGGATCGATGGCCGTGGCCAACGTGCCCGACCCTGATGCGTACGAACGGGCCAACTACCTCAGCGTGATCCAGCAGGCGAGCCGCAGGTACGCACCATGACCATTGCCAATACTGTTGTTTGTAAATTGCTGGAGTCGAGGGCGCACCGGTTGATGTCTGGGTCGACCGATGTCGTGCGCTACCGGGGACGCCGATCGGGGGAGATGTTCTCGACGCCAACCCAGTACGCCACCTACGGTTGGCACGCCGTGGGGTCATTACCCCACAAAGGGACCAATGACCCTGGCGGTGCGCGCCAGTGCATCGTTCACTAGGTCGGATCTTCAAACACCCACATGGAGCGATGATGCACGCCGTTACGCTGGCCAACCTACAAACACTTGCCGAAGTGCAGGAGTCACCCTGTGTCTCCATGTTCGTTCACGTGCATGATGGCGCCCACGACGTCAGTGAAGCCAAGCTCGAATTGAGGCACCTGATCCACACCGCCCGGGCCGAGCTCGCGGTCTCGTTGGCTAAGGCCCCGACAGATGTCTTGATAGCCCCGGCCGAACAACTGCTCTCGGATCAGGCTCCGTGGCCTGGTGAAGAGGGTGGAATAGCGGTATTTCTGGCACCTGGCCACGCACTGCAAGTGCGCGTTCCCGCAACTGTTGAATCCAAGGTGACGGTCAGCCAACACTTTGATGTACTTCCCCTCATTCCGATGCTGTATCCCGACTGCGCATTTCATATTTTGGCGCTCAGCCGCAGCGCGGTGATGTTGTTTGCGGCCACTCGGCACACCATCGAAATTGTTCACGTGCCAGGCATGCCTGCCGGTCTCGATGATTCGTGGTGGCTCGGACGCCACGAGGACGCGTTGGTCAAAGAGTGGCAGCAGGAGCGTCATGACATGTTCGAACGGTACCTGCGCGCTGTCGACGAGCTCCTGAGTCCGATGCTGTTTGCCACAGGTCATCCGATGGTATTAGCTGCAGTTGAACGCGAAGTGAGTGCGTTTCGCTCCATCAGCAAGCACCCCAACATATGCAGAACGGCCCTGCTGGGGAACCCTGACGAGCCCACTGCGGCGCAGCTTCATGAACGGGCATGGCACGTGGTCCGTGACCATCTAGAAACCACACAACATGCATCAGTGCTCACCCGCTTTGACGAAGTCGGAGGAACGGACAGGCGCTCGGTGCACATGACGGAGATACTCGACGCGGCATCGGCTGGGCGAGTTGATGCCCTCCTGGTTCCGGAGCCCGCCCACATCGGATCACGTGATGGTTGGGTCAATCGCGCCATCATCGAAACGTTGCGACACGACGGACAAATTGTTCTCGTTCCGTCGTCTCGATTGCCCGACGATGCTTCAGTGGGTGCCATGTTCCGATGGACCCCGGAGACTGCGGAACGTAGCGGCGGGTGAGCGCAACGTCCTTTGCTCGGCGAGTCGAGACTGTCTCGCTGGGCTTGGCGATCGTGGCCCTGCTTGGAGGCGGTGTCATGCACCTAGCCGGTGACCGTGGCACCGCGTCCGTCATATGGATCTGCGGTACGGCGCTCGGGGTTGGGCTGTCAACCTGGTGGGTGACCAACGCGGCACTGCATCGACGTCTGGGTGTGGATCTCATTGCTTTGATGGCGTTGATCGGGACGCTGATTGTGGGGGAGTTTCTTGCTGGCGCATTGATCACCGTGATGTTGGTCAGTGGGCGTTCTCTCGAAGGTTGGGCGGCTGGGCGGGCGGAGCGAGAACTGCGAGCTTTGCTGCAGAGTGGTCCGCAGGTGGCCCATCGCTATCAAGGGGGTGTGCTTTCCGATCCAGCTTTGGCTGAGGTGGCAGTAGGCGATCTCTTGCTCGTGCAGCCGGGCGAGGTGGTGCCCGTCGACGGCACGGTGCGAAGAGGCCCAGCGGTGATCGACGAAAGCGCCCTCACCGGTGAATCGATGCCTGTTGAGTGCGCCGTGGGCGACGCCGTGCGAGGTGGTGCACTCAACGCAGGAGGCCCATTTGACCTGCTCGCCACCACCGGAGCTGATGATTCCACATACGCCGGAATCGTCCGTATGGTGAAGGAAGCGTCGGCGGTGAGTTCGCCGCTGGTTCGCACGGCCGATCGTTTTGCCACAGTGTTCCTCGCCGTTACCTTTGCGGTGGCCGGTAGTACTTGGCTGGCGACGGGGGAGTTGAGCCGTGCAGTTGCCGTTCTCGTGGTGGCAACTCCCTGCCCCCTCATCCTCGCCGCTCCGGTAGCTATCGTTGCCGGTCTTTCTCGAGCGGCCAAACGCGGCGTTGTCGTCAAAGGCGGAGCAGCGCTCGAAGCACTTGCCGATGCTGACATCTTGCTGTTCGACAAGACGGGCACATTGACGAGTGGTCGACCCTCTTTGGCGGAGATCATCAGCGCCGATGGCGTTGGGAACGCAGAGATCTTGCGGTTGGCAGCATCATTGGACCAGGTTTCCCCACACGTATTGGCTTCCGCCATCGTGCGCGCGGCGCGTGATGGACAGCTGGAACTAGTGATGCCAACGGACACCGTGGAGTTGGCCGGGTCGGGCGTACGGGGCACCGTAGACGGCCTCACGGTTGCGGTTGGCAAGGGTTTTTGGGCGGGGGTCACTGGCGCAGAACCCTGGGTGCTGCGAGCGCGAGAGCGCAGCGAACTCGAAGGTGCACTTACGGTGTTCGTGGGAATCGACGGGGTTGCGGCGGGGGCGCTTGTGCTGCGCGACCCCATCCGCCATGATGCGGCCCGCACTATTCGCCAGTTACGTCGCAGTGGGATCCGACGCGTTGTGATGGTAACTGGCGATCGTACCGAAGTGGCTGAATCGGTGGGCGCGCTGATCGGCGTTGACCACATCGAGTCCGAACAGACCCCCTCCGACAAGGTGGCCGTGATTCGACGTGAAGCTGAAACGGGTCAGACGATCATGGTGGGGGACGGTATCAATGACGCTCCTGCGCTGGCCCTGGCAAGTGTTGGTGTGGCCATTGGCGCGCGAGGTGCCACTGCTTCATCCGAAGCGGCCGACATCGTGTTGACCGTGGATCGTTTGGATCGTTTGGGCGAGGCCCGACTGATTGCGCAACGTTCACGTCATATCGCCACGCAGAGCGTGATTGCCGGGATGGCGCTGTCACTGATTGCCATGGTTGTGGCGGCGGCGGGGTACCTTCCGGCGGCATGGGGCGCCCTGCTTCAAGAAGTCATTGATGTGGCGGTGATCCTCAATGCATTGCGGGCGCTCACTCCGGGCCAGGAGGAGGCCAGACTCGACGACTACGGCTCTCAACTGGCTCGACGCTTCAGCACCGAGCATCTGAGCTTGCGGCCCAACCTTGTCCTCTTGCTCAACGCTGCTGATCGGCTTGGTGACACTGATGACCCGGATCCAATGATCATGGTTCGACAGGCGCAGCGGCTGATGGTCGACGAGATCGAACCACACGAACGCGACGAGGAGCAAAACCTGTACCCGGCCGTGTCTCACGTGCTCGGTGGTACAGATCCCACTGTCACCATGAGCCGCACCCACGCAGAAATTTCGCGTTTCACAACCCATCTGGGGTTGGTGGTGAAGCGTGTTGGCCATGAGCCTCCTGGCCTTGCCGATCGACGCGAACTGCAGCGCTTGCTGTACGGCCTCTACGCGGTGTTGGAGCTCCACTTTGCCCAAGAGGATGAGAACTACCTCTCCCTAGCCGAAGACAATGTTCAGTCCGGCGTGCGGTGACGAACGGTAGGACAGTCGTAGACGTCTGGCTTGTGACGCCCGAAACGGCTCTGAAGCCTTCTTGCTCTAACGTGATCTGGCAGCACAAAGTAGGTGTAGCGCGTGTAGAGTTAGTGTATGTCTAGAACAAACATTGACCTCGACGACGAACTGCTTCGTCGGGTGATGAAACGCTACGGGGTCCACACGAAGACGGAGGCGGTCGACCTCGCGCTCCGCCAAGCGGGAGGCCAGCCGATGACGATCGCCGAAGCGTTGGCCATGCGGGGTGCTCACGCAATCGACGACGTTGTTGACGTCCCACCGTCGTGATCCTTGTCGACACCTCAGCATGGATCGAGTACGACCGAGCCACGGGCTCGCCTGTCGATGCTGCCTTGACCGCCATGATCGCTGGGGGTGGAGCCACTATTGCCGTCACAGAACCGGTCCTCATGGAGGTGCTCGCCGGGGCGAAGACCGAACAGCGTCACGACGACCTTCGGCGACTGCTGTTGTCTTTCGAATGGATTCCGTGCGATCCCCTCGCCGATTTCGAGGGTGCCGCCCGTTTGTACCGATCATGTCGGGCAGGTGGCATCACGCCTCGGGGAATCATCGACTGCATGATCTCCTCGATCGCCATCCGCACGTCGAGCAGCGTGCTTGCCATGGACGGTGACTTCGATCAGATCAGCCGTATTGCTCCGCTCCGCGTCCAGTGATGGCCGATGCCAGCTGCGTGGCTTGGCACACAGGATGTGAACGGGTCGTGGGTTTCGTGCAGTCATCAGCCCAGAGCCCCGACGCCAATGATTCGCCACCAAAGGTCCGTAAGAGTGGGGACCTCCGCCCCTGGCTGATCACGAGGTGGGCCCACAGACTGCGCTCGTGACGATTGCTGAAACACGGAAGCAGGCCTGTTTGCTTCCCACCATCATCGAACAGTTTCGCGCTACGGCACTACAGAGGCGGAACTCGGTAGCATTCCGATCGCCGATGAGTGCCCAGGATGGTACGCACACATGGGAAGCCATGTTGTGGCAGCAGTATGGCGAGCTGGTGGATCAGTTGGCTGCCACCTTCATCACGTGGGGGATTCTGCCTGGCGACAGAGTGGCCATCCTGGCCACGAATCGTTGGGAGTGGCAGGCGAGCGATCTGGCCGTCCTCATGATCGGTGCCGTCTCGGTGCCCATCTACCCCACCAGTTCCGAGCAGCAGGTGAGGTTCATCTTGGACCATTCTGGGGCTCGTTTGTGTGTTGTGGGCGACGGCGATCTACTTGGGAAAGTCATGGTGGGATGGGGCACGGCGTTGGAGCGAGTGGTGATCTTCGATGACGCCGGGGTGAATGACCGCCCTGAGATAAACGGCCCCGTGACGCTCGAGGCCTTCTCCGATTCAGTTGCAGCTGGGTTAGTTGCCTTGGCTTCAAACCCATCGCTGGTGACGCAACGCAGTAGCCAAGTAGCACCTGGAGACCTTGCCTCCATCGTGTACACCAGCGGCACCACAGGCCCGCCCAAAGGCGTACTGCTGACGCATGCCAACATCAGTGCCACCGTGGACATGGTGCGCAATGTTGTGCCCATCGGCCCGCAAGATCGCTTCCTATCGTTCTTGCCACTGAGCCATATTGCCGAACGGGTCATGAGTCATTTCGGTCAAATCGCCTCGGGCGGAGAAACTTGGTTTGCCCGCAGCATCAGTACCCTGGCCGAGGACCTCGTGTCGTGTCGCCCCACCATCTTCTTCGCCGTGCCGAGAGTATGGGAAAAAGTACGCGATGCACTGCAAATCGAAACTGCCAAGACCCACGGTTTACAGCGTTGGATGCTGACCCGATTCCGGTCAGTGGCCACGAACAACCTTGATGAAGCCGGCGGTGCAGGACTGCTTCGCCACGTCAACGTACTGGAACTCGCATTTCTCGACCGACTGGTGGGTCACAAGATTCGCGTGGGGCTGGGCCTAGACCAAGCGAGGTCCATGTGCTCCGGAGCGGCTCCCATCGACCCCGCGCTCCTGCGCTGGTTGGTGGGGGTGGGCTTACATGTGGGGGAGGTATATGGCCAAACGGAGGGCAGTGGGCCCACCACCATCTCCGCTCCCGGCGCCATCCGTATTGGATCGGTGGGTCCAGCCATGCCCGGAGTGGAAGTGCGTATCGCAGCGGACGCCGAGATAGTGATCCGCGGCAACAATGTGTGCGCTGGGTATTTCCGAAACGAGCAAGCCACCGCAGAACTGATCGATCCAGACGGATGGATGCACACGGGGGATTTGGGAATACTCGACTCCGATGGGTACCTGCGTATCACCGGGCGAAAGAAGGACCTCATGAAGACGGCGGGCGGCAAATACATCGCCCCCCAAGAGCTCGAACTTCGCCTTCGGTCATGTCGGTTCATCACCAACGCGGTAATAGTGGCTGAAGGTCGCCCCTACGTCACGGCGTTGCTCACTCTTGATGCTGAAGCGGTGGGTCCATGGGCGGTGCATCGTGGCAAACCAGCATCTATCGAGGCACTGAGCATGGACCCTGATGTACTGGCCGAGGTCGCCCGCGAGGTGGAGGCGGTGAACCGAGAAATGAACCACGCCGAGCAGGTAAAGCGTTGGAAGTTGTTGCCTCGAGAGTTGACACTCGATGCCGGCGAGATCACTCCTACGTTGAAAGTGGTGCGGCCGGTGGTGCTGGATCATTTCGCTCACCTGGTGGAGCAGCTCTACGCCACACTTCGGTGACTGAAACCGGGACCTTTGGCCCTGTTGTGTGATCGACACACACATCACGCTTGCCGTATGACGTTCACTGATGAGGACCGGATCGCCTCGGCCACGACACCCCAACTCCCGCACCGCACGCCTCCCGCGGCGCGAATGGAACAGGGCTCCAAGATCTACGGGGCTGGCGATACCGAGGTTCGGGCCCTCGACAACGTGAGTGTGACCTTCCAAGCGGGTGGGTTCACCGCGATCATGGGGCCATCAGGGTCGGGCAAATCGACGCTCATGCATTGTCTCGCCGGTCTGGACGACCTCACGTCGGGCACGGTGTTCATCGGCGAGGAAGATGTGACCGCAATGAACGAGCGAGCTCGTACGAAACTTCGACGCGAGCGCATCGGATTCATCTTCCAGTCGTTCAATCTGATCCCCACGCTCACCGCTATCGAAAACATCGTGCTGCCGGAACGCCTGGCCCACACCGACGTGGACACGTCCTGGCTCGACACCGTCATTGCCCAAGTGCATTTCGAACGCTTTCCGAACATTGAAGTCCTCAGTCCCTGGGCGTAAAGCCCTAACCGCAAATATGTGCGCTTATCGTCGGATGGGATAGCGACCGAGCAGCCCAACGGTGCTCCGAGCGATTGCCAACGACTGACGAAGGAAGTTCAGTTGCTGGCAATGTCTTGTTCAGCTGGAAAGCGTGCCAGTTGCTCGATGATGATACCCGTGGACCCACAACTGATATCGCTGGCAATGGAAGTGGCGGAGCTCCGGGCTGCGCTGCTCGCAGCAGAGATTGGCCATTCGGACCTCTTCGCCAGGACACACCCGAAGCATCGACGATCAGCCGCCAACCTCATACATTACGTTGAGTTGCGCAAACACGATCTCCGGAAACTGCAGACAGAACTGTCTGTTCTTGGGCTTTCGTCACTGGGTCGCTGCGAAGCCAGTGTGCTGGCCACCATCGAAGCAGTGCTTGGTGTGCTGTCGAAGCTTGCCTGCAGCGATCCGTCACCTGTCACGGCCAGTGTCTCCCTCGGCCAGGGCGATGAACTCCTGCAACACAATGCCGATCTCCTACTCGGCCCTGCACCATCGCAGCGTTCCACTCGCATTATGGTGACCGTGCCGAGCGAAGCGGCAAACGACCGTTCCTTGGTATCTGGACTGGCCGCCAACGGGATGGACATCGCCCGTATCAATTGCGCCCATGACGGTCCTGACCAATGGGCTGCGATGATCTCGCACTTGCGCTCCACAAATCGGCCAGACGCATCGCAGGTGCGCGTAGCTATGGACCTTGCCGGGCCCAAGTTGCGGACCGGTCCGATGCAACTAGGACCGCCAGCGTTGCGGATCGCCCCCAAGCGTGACGAGCTCGGCCATGTCACTGAGCCTGCATTGGTGTGGCTCACCGCAACCGACGCCGCTGTTCCTGAGGACATCACCGGACACGGCATCGCCGTTGTCCCGCTCGATGATCCGGCATTCCTGGAACGCTGTCACCGGGGCGACCGGCTGCAGCTCACCGACACCCGAGGCTCCCAGCGGCACTGGAAGGTCGAACAGCACACGACCGGTGGATGTCTGGTGTCCACCGAACAGACCACCTACCTCACCACTGGTCTACACATCGGTTATCGAGATGCCGAGTCCAACCGCATCGACCTGGCGATGGTGGGCGAAGTGCCACGTGCCGAACAGGTGCATCGGATCCAGCGCGGCGACCAAGTCGTGCTCACCCGTTCGCTTGATCCGGCCGTCGGCACGTCCGAAGGAAGCGTTCATCACATCGGGTGCACGCTCCCGGAAGCGTTCACCGCAGTTGGCCCCACGGAGCGGGTGTGGCTCGACGACGGCAAGATGGGCGGCGTCGTCAAGACTGTAAATCCTGATTACATTACGCTGATCATTACCGACATTCGGCCCGGCGGCGCAAATCTCAAATCGGGCAAAGGGATCAATTTTCCTGATTCCGATCTGCGCCTGAATGCGTTGACTGCGAAGGATCTCGTCGATATTGCGTTTGTGGTGAGACATGCCGACATGATCAGCCTCTCTTTTGTGCGTCACCCCGCCGACGTCGAGCAACTGCAGAACGAACTCAAACGACTTGACGCAACGGAGATCGGCATCGTGTTGAAGATCGAGAACGTTATGGCGTTCGAGAATCTGCCCGAATTGTTGCTTGCGGCCATGCGCAGCGAGCACCTCGGCGTGATGATCGCCCGAGGTGACCTCGCTGTGGAGGTCGGTTTCGAACGCCTCGCCGAGGTCCAAGAAGAGATCATGTGGGCATGTGAAGCGGCCCATGTGCCCGTCATCTGGGCCACGCAGGTGCTCGACACGCTCGCCCGAACCGGACAGGCCTCACGCGCCGAAGTGACCGATGCTGCGATGGCCGACCGGGCCGAATGCGTGATGCTCAACAAAGGACCGAACATCACCAAAGCGATTCAGACGCTCGATTCGATCCTGCGACGAATGCAAGATCATCAAGACAAGAAACGCAGCCTTCTACGACGTCTACGATCATGGGACCGCGAATGAAACCGAACTGTCTGCCGAAGCTATGACCACCGAACGCGAGTTCAAGCTGATCGCCGACGTCGACACCGTGCTACCTGATTTCAACGAGGTGTCGCCGGGCGTGACGTGCGCTCCAAGCGTCCACAAGGAGATGGCCGCCAACTACTACGACACACCAACGTTATCGTTGGCACGGTGGGGTGTCACGTTGCGTTGGCGCAACGAAGATCCCGTTCCCATGTGGACGGTGAAGCTTCCGGCGCGCGGCAACGAGTCGATCTTGTCTCGGCAGGAACTCAACTTCGTCGGCCCAGTGACGCGGATGCCGAGGGGAGCGGCCGAACTCGTACGAGTCTTCCGACGTGGTCAAACCCTGGACGTGGTAGTCAACCTGCACACGGCACGCACCGAGACCCCGCTGCTCATCGATGGCCTCCCCATCGCCGTGGTCTGCGATGACCGGGTGTCGGGTGATGGGGGCACGCACGGGCCTGTTTCGTTCCGCGAAATCGAGGTGGAACTGACCCCCGGCGCCCATGCAGAGTCGATGCTCAGCGCGATAAACAGTCGCCTGATCACAGCCGGGTGCCGGGTCGAAGATCCGCCCCTTGCCAAAGTCATCCGGGTACTCGGTGCCACCGCAAGATTGCCACCCGACATCGTGGTCACCGACGTGACAGATCGAGCAAGCATCAGTGAGCTTGTAACCAGTGTCTTGTCCGGATCCGTCGATCAGCTCATTCGCCATGATCCCGGCACCCGCACCGGCGAA
>JANYHQ010000627.1 GCA_025358985.1 Acidimicrobiales bacterium | reverse complement strand
TTGTTCGCCAACTTTGCCGAGGCCATGGCCGAGGGACGCGGTAAGGCGCAGGCCGCATCGTTGCGAAAAACCCGCGCCGAAACCATGGCCCGGGTGCGTAGGGCCGACGGCACCATGGCCGAAGTGGCTTCTACCCAATTGCAGATCGGTGACCTCTGTGTGGTGAAACCCGGTGAAGTCATCCCGGGTGACGGTGATGTGGTGGAGGGTATCGCTACGGTGGACGAGTCAGCCATCACCGGTGAGTCGGCCCCGGTGGTGCGCGAGTCCGGCGGCGACCGGTCAGCCGTCACAGGCGGCACCCGGGTGCTGTCCGACGGCATCGTGGTGTCCATCTCGGCCAAACCCGGCGAGACCTTCATGGACCGCATGATCGCCCTCGTGGAAGGCGCCGATCGGCAGAAGACACCCAACGAAATTGCCCTATCGATACTGCTGTCTGGGCTCACCATCATCTTCTTGCTGGCCGTGGTCACGCTGCAACCGTTTGCCATCTATTCCAACGCCGAGCAGAAGATCGTGGTGTTGGTGGCACTGTTGGTATGCCTCATCCCCACCACCATCGGCGGGCTGCTATCGGCCATCGGCATCGCCGGCATGGACCGCCTGGTGCAGCGCAACGTGTTGGCCATGTCGGGCCGTGCGGTAGAGGCCGCTGGTGACGTGTCCACGCTGCTGTTGGACAAGACCGGCACCATCACGTTCGGGTCTCGTCAAGCGGCCGAGTTCATCCCCGTTCACGGAGTCACCGACAGGGAGGTGGCGGAAGCGGCGCTGCTGTCCAGCCTGGCGGATGAGACGCCCGAAGGACGTTCCATCGTGACGTTGGCCGTTGAGCAGTATGGCCTTCAGACCATTGATGATCCCGGTGCCACGCTGGTGCCCTTCACTGCGCAAACCCGCATGAGCGGCATGGATTTCTCCGATGGGCGCCATGTACGTAAAGGGGCCGCTGACTCCGTGCGCCGCATGGTGGCCGACGCCCAAGGTGACGTGCCCGGTGAGCTCCGAGACATTGTGGAGCGCGTGTCCAACGATGGAGCCACGCCCCTCAGTGTGGTCATATGGAACGAAGGCACCGAACCACGCGTGCTGGGCGCGATCCGGCTCAAGGACACGGTGAAACCCGGTATGGCCGATCGATTTGACGAGTTGCGCCGTATGGGTATCCGCACCGTGATGATCACGGGTGACAATCCCCTGACCGCCGCGGCAATTGCCAAAGAAGCGGGGGTGGACGACTTCTTGGCCGAGGCCACGCCTGAGGACAAGATGGCCCTCATCAAACGAGAACAGGCCGGCGGCATGCTGGTGGCCATGACCGGTGACGGGACCAATGATGCCCCTGCGCTGGCCCAGGCTGATGTGGGGGTGGCCATGAACACTGGTACCCAGGCCGCCAAAGAGGCCGGAAACATGGTGGATTTGGATTCGGACCCCACCAAACTCATCGAGATCGTGGAAATCGGTAAGCAGTTGTTGATCACCCGGGGATCTCTCACCACTTTCTCCATCGCCAACGACGTGGCCAAGTATTTCGCCATCATCCCGGCCATGTTCAGCGGCGTGATTCCGGCCCTCGACCAACTCAACGTCATGAAGCTGGCCAGTCCCCGCTCGGCGATCCTCAGCGCGGTGATATTCAACGCGGTGATCATTGTGGCGCTGGTGCCACTGGCATTGAAGGGTGTGAAGTTCGTGGCCGAGTCAGCAGGTGCTGTGTTGCGCCGCAACCTGCTCATCTACGGCGTGGGCGGCCTCATTGCCCCGTTTGTTGGCATCAAAATCATCGACCTCATCGTGTCGGCCCTGGGAGCCAAGTGATCATGAAAACTCTGCTGCGTCAACTCACCCCGGCCGTCATCATCCTGGCCATCTTCACGCTAGTCACGGGCGTCATTTATCCGCTGGCCGTCACCGGGGCCGCCCAACTGGCATTCCACCACAAGGCCAACGGGTCCCTCCTCGAAAAGGATGGTGTGGTGGTGGGCTCGAAGTACATCGGTCAGCAATTCGCCTCGCCCCAGTACTTCCACTCTCGTCCATCAGCGGCCGGGGCGGGCTACGACGGCTCGGCCAGTAGCGGGTCCAACCTTGGGCCCAATAACCCGGCTCTGCTCGACGCCATCACCGCTCGGGTCAAGGCGTACCGCAACGAAAACGGTTTGGCGTCTGACGTCAAGGTGCCGGTGGACGCGGTTACCGCGTCCGGGTCTGGCCTCGACCCGCAAATCAGTATGGCCAACGCCTGGATGCAAGCACCCCGGGTGGCCAAGGAACGCACCCTCGCGGTGGACACGATACGGCTGCTCATCAGTAAGTATACGGATGATCGACCTTTGAACATCCTCGGTGACCCGGGCGTCAATGTGTTGGAACTGAACCTGGCCCTCGACCGGCTCACGCCCTAGCCGCTATCGGTAAGTATCTGAAATGGTGATGATGCGAGCAACTCAGTGAGCCGGGGCACGCTGCGCGTGTACCTGGGGGCGGCCCCTGGAGTGGGCAAGACGTTCGCCATGCTCAATGAGGGCTTTCGTCGCGATGACAGGGGCGCCGATGTGGT
>JANYHQ010000346.1 GCA_025358985.1 Acidimicrobiales bacterium | reverse complement strand
CCCATCCGAGGCTCACATCGGGTGTGGTGGCGGTAGACGGTGGCTTCATCGATCTCTCTACCCATTTTCCCAGCTGGGAAGAGTGCAAATCTGCTTTGGCGCCACCCAAGTTTGCCGGTACCCCCGTCACCCAATTCGAGTCGTGGATCCGCGATGCCCATCCGGATTGGCCGGAGGAGGGGATCATCGGCACCCTGGCCAATGTTGAGGTCCGCGCCGATGGCACTGTGGCCCCTTGGTTGAGTTTCGAACACCATCTGTTGGTGTTGCACGGATTGTGGCAACACATGCCGTTCGAGCGGCTGCCCGCAGTGGCCGAGCCCATTCTGTGGATGCCTGCCGACTCCGGCAAGGCCAATTGGACCAGCGACAAACGTGTGGCCATCACCCGCGCCATGGATGCGCATCCATGTTCCCAAGTGGAATGGTTCTCACCCGCAGATCATGACGTTCACGCCCAATTCCCTGTCCGCGTCGCCAACTCGCTGCTACAGGCCGTCACCACCGGAGTATTTGCATGAAAGGCACACTGGCCATCATGGGCTCGGGGGAAACCACCCCAACCATGACTGGAGTACATCGTGAGCTGCTGGCCCGTGCCCAAGGCGCTACGGCACTGCTCGATACGCCGTACGGCTTCCAAGAGAACGCCGACGACATCACGGCCAGGGCGCTGGAGTACTTCGACCGCAGTGTCCGTACCCGTGTTGGCGTGGCCACATTGCGATCGGCCGACGAGAGCCCGTTGGTGTTGGCCACTGCAGTGAGCCGGATCCGTGAGGCACGATGGGTATTCACCGGTCCGGGGTCACCGAGCTATGCGCTGCGGCAGTGGAAAGCCGTGGGCATGGCTGGCCTGCTGGCCGACAAGCTGAACGACGGCAGTGTAGTGGTGATGTCGAGCGCGGCGGCACTCACGGCGGGTTCCGTCAGTGTGCCGGTGTACGAGATCTACAAGTGTGGTGAGGCCCCCACGTGGCTGGAGGGTCTTAACCTCATAAGCGCACATGGTATTGAGGCGGCTGTGATTCCGCATTTCGACAACGCCGAAGGTGGCAACCACGACACTCGCTTCTGTTATCTGGGGGAGCGCCGTCTGCGAATCATGGAAGAGCAACTTCCTTCCGATGTGTGGGTGCTCGGCGTTGATGAGCACACCGCATGCATGCTCGACCTCGACAGTGACACGTTCACGGTGGCCGGACGCGGCGGTGTCACGGTGCGACGCGCCGGTCAGCAGGTGGCTCGCTACGAGACGGGTACCTCACTCCCCATTGATGTTTTGCGTGACGCTGGTGCGGGGTACAGCTCCCCGCCCCGGGTTCAGCCCCAGCCAATGGAGAACGCTGCCACTGCGGTGATGGCGGCGCCCGCTCGATCGGTCCTCGATGCCGCCACCGCCATTGAGTCGCGGGGGCGGTGCTCTATTGACTCGGGCGATGTACCGGGGGCGGTCACCGCCATCCTTGAACTGGATGAGGCGTTGGAGGAATGGGCCTCTGATACTTCCACCACCGACGAGCGAGAGCGGGCTCGGGCCATTGCCCGATCCCTGATCGTCCGGCTTGGGGAGGTGGCCGTGGACGGCGCTCGGGACCCTCGAGAGGTGCTCGGTCCGGTCATCGAGGTGGCGCTTCAGGCCCGACGGGCCGCCCGGGAACACAAGGACTGGGCCCTGTCCGATGCCATTCGCGATGGCCTTGATGGTGTTGGGGTCGAGGTCCGTGACACCGCCGCCGGTATGGAATGGGTGTTGAAGGCCACATAAGCCTCGCCTACCTGTTGCAAACTGGACGCGTTAAATTCATTCGGTGATCCGGTTTCGACCCCTCCAACTGGTTGCACCGCTGTGCGTGCTCAGTGTGGCGAGTGGGTGCTCATCGTCCACATCGTCCACGTCCACCAAAGCGGTTGACTCCACCGTCGTAGCAATTGCCGCTGGGCCGGAGGCGTCAGTCTCAACATCATCTGACTGGTACACCTGCGCCCCCGCTAGCCCCTTTACCGGGTTGAAGCCCATCGCCGCCGGTCAGCGCCTCAAGATCGCCACCACGGTGGCGCCCATCACCTCGATCGTCGCCAATATCGCCGGAAGCTTGGCTGATGTGGAGGGCATCGTGCCGGAGGGCACCAACAGTCACACCTTCGAGCCCAAGCCCAGTGTGGCCAAGGTGTTGGCGGAGGCCAACCTGGTGATTGTCAACGGATTGAAGTTGGAGGAGCCAACCAAGGACTTGGCCACCGCCAACGCCTCGCCAGGTAGTGCAGTGGTGGAGGTTGGCACTCGCACCATTTCACCGGACCAAGAGCTGTACGACTTCTCCTTTCCCAAGGAAGCGGGCAAACCCAATCCCCACCTGTGGACGGATCCCCCGCTGGCAGCTTGCTATGCGCGCATATCAGCTGACGCCATGAAGGCTGCGGACCCCGCCAACGCAGGCGCATACGAGGCCAATGCCACGGCGTTCATCGAAAAGATCCATGCGCTCGATACGGCGTTCCGGGCTGCTTCGAACACCATCACGCCACCGAATCGACAGCTTCTCACTTATCACGACGCCTATGCGTACTTTGCGCACACATATAACTGGA
>JANYHQ010000584.1 GCA_025358985.1 Acidimicrobiales bacterium | reverse complement strand
AACGGTGTGGACGACCAAAAGGGATATGGCACCGGTGGCGTTAACCACTGGAGCGGTGGCGGAATGGCGTACTTTGCCAACGTGCTCACCGATGATCAGATCAACAAGGTCGTGGCCTACGAGCGGGGTTTGTAGATGCTCGCCGCCCTCACGCCCCTCACTGTGGCCGCGCTCAAATGGGACCCCACCATTCGCGGCATCCTGTTCCCCGGCATCATGATCGTCATCTTGTGTGGCAGTTCCTATGTGTTGCTGGCCACCAATATGGGCAATCGGCTGGGGTTTCTGGTGGCGCTGTCGGCTCTTGTCGGTTGGTTGTTCCTCATGTCAACAGCATGGTTGCTGTACGGCATCGGCTTGAAAGGTCCGACCCCGTACTGGAAAGTTCGCGAGGTGGTCACTGGCAACGACATGCTGAAGGTGGCTCAGTATCGGCCAGCAGCCGTGCTGGCCACCGCTCGCTTCAACATCGCCAACCTGTGTGTCAACGAAGACGCCATCAAGGGCAAGAACGATGACGACACCGCCCAACTCATCAAGTTGGCCAATGTGGGGGCGGCCAAGCGTCGGGCGGTGGTGGCCAAGAAGGTTGGTTGGAAGCCCATCTGTGAAGGTACGCCCAGCCGCGGTGAAGCCCAGGCCACGGTGGACTCCAACATCGTCCGGTCGGTGGCGGACCCGGCCAAGACCCCGCTGGCGTTGTTCGCCAAGCCCACTGAATATGCGGCGGTGGCGGCGTGGGACCGGGGCGGCGACAACGAAATGTTCACCATCGGCAGCCACAAGTTCTTCCCGTTCCACCATTCTGCGCATTGGTTCGCCATCACGGTTCATCCGTTGAAGACCCAGGTCATCAAAACTCCGGTGGTGGGACCAGGCCAGGTGCAAACCAAAGACGATAAGGGCGCCCTGGTGTTCAAAGACGTCACGTCATATGTGAAGGATTCTGCCGGACAGTTCGTCATCGACCCCGCCAAGCCAGCCACCACAGTGCTGTCGATACGTGATCAAGGTTCCAAGCGCAAGCCCCCATTCGTGCTGTTCATATCCTCCGGCTTGGCGCTCACGATCCTGTTGAGTGTCCTACACAAGCGGGACAAGCAGGTGATGTCCGCCATGTCGGCCGGGGGCAGCAGAGCCTTGGTGAAGGCGTAACCTCACTCCGTTGTCCGGCGGTCCAGTTCGTCTGCGCACTAGAGGAAACCGATGTCTGACTATCTGCCGATCCTGATCCTCTTCGTGCTGGCTTTCGCCTTTGTGTTCGGGTCCATCCTGGCCTCGAGTCGCCTTGGACCAAAACAACGTCGTACCAGCGCCAAAATCGCTCCATACGAGTGCGGCATCGTGCCCGACAGCGACACCACCGAGCGCTTCCCGGTGAAGTTTTATCTGGTGGCCATGATCTTCATCATCTTCGACATCGAGGTCATTTTCTTGTACCCGTGGGCGGTGTTGTTCGGGCAACTGGGCACGTTCGGGTTGGTGGAAATGGTGCTGTTCTCAGTGTCGGTGGTGGTGGCGTTTGTGTTCCTCATTTCCAACGGTGCTCTCGACTGGGCTCCTACGAAATCGCTGCGCCGTATGGAGTCCATGGTGACGCAAGGTCGCAGTACGTCGTCCACCATCCGCCGTATTGCCAAAGATGGCACCGTACGCAGCAGCGAGGAAGCGGCCTGACATGGGACTCGAGGACCTGAATCACAACTTCCTCACCGGCTCGCTGGAGAGTCTGGTGAAGTGGTCTCGCTACAACAGCAGTTGGCCGGCCTCGTTTGGGTTGGCGTGCTGTGCCATTGAGATGATGGCGACTGGCGCGGCGTCTTTCGACTTGGCTCGCTTTGGTATGGAGGTGTTCCGAGGCTCGCCTCGCCAAGCCGACATCATGATCGTGGCGGGACGGGTATCTCAAAAGATGGCCCCCGTGCTGCGGCAGGTGTACGACCAGATGGTGGAGCCCAAATGGGTCATCTCCATGGGAGTGTGCGCTAGTTCCGGTGGCATGTTCAACAACTACGCCATCGTGCAAGGGGTAGATCAGATCGTGCCCGTGGATGTGTACGCACCCGGATGCCCCCCCGGCCCGGAAACGCTGATCCACGCCATTCTCACCTTGCACGAGAAGATCCGTACCGGTGAAATCGCCAAGCGTCGTACCGACAACGGTGGTGGCGCCGCACTACAACTCGATGCCCCACCTCGTACCATTTCCATTGGTACACCGCGATGAGTATCGACACGCCGGTGGTGGACGAAGCCGCCAGTACGGTGGTGGAAGCTCCCGAGATGTTGCACGGAGCACCGGTGACCCGCAGCCGTGGACAACTTGTGGTTCATCCATCCCGGGCCACGTACCACGAGGTAGTAAGCGCGCTTAAGGCAGACGGTTTTGCTATGTGCGCAGATCTGTGCGCGGTTGACTACCTGGGTGCCGCTGCACAGCGGGAATTGCCCTCTGAGGTGACGGCCGAGCGCTTCGAGGTGGTGGTGAACCTACTGAATTTGGCATACCGCACACGCGTCCGGGTGCGGGTGCAAATACCGGCCACCGACACCACCGTGGCGTCGCTGTACGACCTCTATCCCGGTACCGAAGCCATGGAGCGTGAGGCCTACGACCTGCTCGGCATCACGTTCACCGACCACCCAGATCTCACCCGCATCCTCATGCCCGACGACTGGGAAGGTCATCCCCTTCGTAAGGACGAGGCCACCGGCCGTATTCCCGTGCAGTTCAAGGGCGCCCCCCAGGCGCGTTGAGAAGGAAAGGCTGAACCATGAACGCTCAAGAAATGCAGTTGGCCACGGCCACCGCCCCCGTGGAACTGGCCCGTGAACGCGGGGCTGTGCTTCGTGGAGTGGCCCCCGAAGACGTCCTACTCGACGCCAATGACTATGACATCGAGCTGGGCGACGACGAGTCGGTGATCATCAACATGGGCCCCCAGCACCCATCCACCCATGGGGTACTGCGGGTGATGATGGAGCTCAAGGGCGAGCAGGTACTACGCACCAAACCAGTGGTGGGATATCTCCATACCGGTATGGAGAAGACAGCTGAAGGGCTCACCTTCATGCAGGGCGGCACCAACGTCACCCGGATGGACTACCTCAGTCCGTTCCACAACGAGTTGGTGTTCTCTCTCGCCGTGGAGGCACTGCTGGAGATCGAGGTGCCCGAGCGGGCCACCTGGATCCGCATGATGATGTCCGAGCTCAACCGCATGAGCAGCCATCTGCTGTTTCAAGCCACCAACGGTATGGACCTCGGGGCTGTGGGCAT
>JANYHQ010000543.1 GCA_025358985.1 Acidimicrobiales bacterium | reverse complement strand
CATTGCCCGCTTGGCTGGCCGGCCCGGAGCAGTCTTGGCGGCCCAGTCGTTGGCTCTGGCTGTAATCCTCGGCGCGCTTACCATTATGGTCACCGTGATGGCTGACCTGGCAGGACGAGAATCGCACTGATGCTCCAGGTGCGCGATGTGGCGGTGGCCTTCAACGGCGCGCCAGTGCTGACAGGGGTGGACCTCGATGTGGCCACTGGAGAAATCTGCTGTCTCACCGGCCCCAGCGGCAGCGGTAAGTCAACCCTGCTGAGGGTCATAGCCGGGTTGCATACCGCTGATCGTGGGTCCGTGGTGGTGGATGGCCAAGACGTGACCGCGCTGCCGCCGCACCGGCGCGGTATTGGCCTGGTGTTTCAAGATCATGGGTTGTTTCCCCATCTCGACGTCAGCGGCAATGTGGGGTTTGCGTTGCGTACCCGCGGCGTTACCAGCCGACAGCGCACGGCGCGAGTGGAGGAGTTGTTGGGGTTGGTGGGACTTGCGGGGTTCGGGTCTCGTCGAGTATCCACGCTGTCGGGTGGGGAGCAGCAGCGGGTCGCCCTGGCTCGGGCCTTGGCGGGCACCCCCCGAGTGCTGCTCCTGGACGAACCGTTGGGGGCGCTGGACCCGGCCATCCATGACCGCCTGGCCGAAGACCTCCGTACGTTGCTACGTGACGCGGGCACCACTGCCGTGCATGTCACCCATGATGAACACGAGGCGGCGCTCGTCGGGGACCGAAGCGTGGACATCCGCCACCTCAACCCAGGTACGCCTGCTTCACCCGTTCGTCATTGAGCAGTTCCGTGTCACCGGCCTCGTTGCTTGGCGCGGCGGTCGCGGCGTTCAGCCTTGTCGGTCAGGTACTGCTCGCGGGCCCGGGCGCGAGCACGCGGATCACCACGCAGCGCCAGTAAAACATTGGCGGCAGCCCCCAGGCCACCAAGTATCAGCAGCAGCGCGCCGAACACCAGCAGGGCGGGCATGCTGGCGCCGAATCCCAGTGAAAACACGATGATACCGGCGGCCACCAACAGCACCGGCACCGCTTGGATGATGGATGCCGGACGGGCCTCCACATCAGGCGGCTGCTCGTACACCACCGCCCGCGCCACCGGTTCGGCCGACATGGGGGGCGGTGGCAGTGGAGGCCACAACAGCTGATCGTAGGCGCGCCTACGGTACTGATCGGAGAGTACCGACCAGGCCTCGTTCAACTCCACCATTCGTGCACAGGCATCGTCAGGCGCGTCGGCAGCATCGGGATGAAATCGGCGGGCCAGAGTTCGGTATGCCGTTCGTAGTTCAGCGGTGGTGGCGTCGGGGCCAACCCCGAGACGCTCGTAGTGGTTCATCAACCGTGGCAGGGCCGATGAAGCTCTACTTCGGAGGCATCCGGATGCCGCCGTCGCACCGGATGGTTTCGCCGTTCATGTAACTGTTGGTGATGCACTCCACCACCATCGAAGCGAGCTCAGACGGGTCGCCCAGGCGTTGGGGAAACAGCACGTTCTTACCCAGATTGGCCTTGAATGCATCGGCCGCTTCACCGGTACCGTAAATGGGGGTGTCGATGAGACCGGGGGCCACCGTGTTCACCCGCACGCCCACGGCCGCAAGGTCGCGCGCCACGGGCAGCGTCATGCCCACCACACCACCTTTGGAGGCCGAGTACGACGCCTGGCCAATTTGTCCGTCGAAGGCGGCCACGGATGCCAGGTTGCAGATGGAGCCCCGCTCGTTGCTGGCCAGCGGTTCGGTTTGGCTCATGGCAGTGGCGGCGATGCGGATGAAGTCGAACGTGCCGATGAGGTTGATGTTCACCACCCGCTTGAATGCGTCGAGGGGATGCGCTGATTCATACGAGCCGTCGCGGCCCACGGTGCGTGCCGCAAATCCGATGCCAGCAGAGTTCACGAGCACCCGTAACGGGCCCATCTCCTTGGCCGTTTCCACGGTGGCAATGATGTCTTCGGTCTTGGTGACGTCACAATGACAGAAGGCCCCGCCCAGTTCGGCGGCGAGGGCCTGACCCTTGTCGTCCTGGAGATCGGCGATGACCACCTTGGCACCCTTGGCGGCCAACAATCGGGCCGCTGCTTCGCCGATGCCAGAGGCGCCGCCGGTGATGATGGCCGAACAATTCTTGATATCCATGGGCGAGCAAGTTAGGTGCTCGGCGCACGGTTGTCCCAACCAGGGTGGCAGGATGCGGGGGTGGGGCTCGTGCGGACCAGTCGGCCTGTGCCGGTAGAAGAGTGTGAGTGGACGTTCCCCAAACCGGGGCGTCGTAGCGGCCGTGACGGGCTGTTGGCCATCGGGGCCGACCTGAGTCCATCCACCCTGGTGTACGCATACCGCCATGGGGTGTTTCCGTGGCCTCACGATGACGCTCCGCTTCCGTGGTTCTCTCCCAACCCCCGCGGCATCCTGCCCTTGGACCACCTTCAAGTGTCGAAGTCGCTACGCCAACGCCTACGCCGCTGCGGCTGGACCACCACCATGGACCGGGCTTTCGATGAGGTCATCCTGGCCTGTTCGCAGCGTCCTGATGGATCCAGTACCTGGATAGAGCCCGCCATGATTGCCGCATACAACGAGCTGCACCGGCTGGGGTGGGCCCATTCGTTGGAAGTGTGGGACGGCGCTCGGCTGGTGGGTGGGCTCTACGGAATGCTGCTCGGAGGGGTGTTCACCGGGGAGTCCATGTTCCATCACGAAACCGACGCTTCCAAGGTGGCAATTGTGGATCTCACCGACCGACTATTGGATGCCAGGGGCGCATTCATCGATGTGCAGTTGGTGACCGACCATCTGGCGTCATTGGGGGCCATTGCCATTGGGAGGCCCCTGTTCCTAGAACTGTTGGCCGAGTGCCGTGACGATGAGGTGCAGTTGCTCACCAACGAACTCGACGTAGCCCGCCTCGCTGTCCCTTCTGCCTCCGCAGCTGTCCCCTATCGAGTGGAGCAAGGATCGCGCTAAACGCAACCTGTGCTCCACTCGGGTGATGTCGCAGTCGATGATCGAGTCGCTACTCAGGTTTGACTCTGACCCCAGAACACTGTCTTGGAAACGTTCCCGTTCCCATCGTGCAAGGGAGCCCAACGCCCCGTGAGGTCATCAACGCCCTCCCACAGCCGTGCGTCTTCGAGATCTGCTTCCACCAGCCAATCACGCCCAAACAACGCCTGAAGTGCATCCGCATCCCGCCACACACCACAAATCGTCCCCACTGGCGACAACCCCTCCACCATATCGATCAACGACCCGAAACCCCGATCAAAACTCGACAACACACCCAATACATCCTCCACCTCGCCACCATCCATGCCGTCGCGCTTCAGACGCTTACCAATCGTCTCTGCCGAAACACCCCCACAAAACCAATCCCACGCCACCAACGGCAACCCAGCCTCCTCCGCAGACAACCCCCTTGCATCCTCAAACGCCGCATCCACATCCTCCACCACGTCACTCACCACCACCCACCACGGCACCACAACCAAACCCTCATCCACCAACGCCGGATCACCAAACTCCGGGTACTGGATCACGCGGTCCTTCGAGGCCACCACACAACCGTGATCGAACAGAAACCGTTGCCACCACACTGGCGCCTTCGCCCCGGTAGTCAGCAGGTCAGCGAATTTCACACTCAACCACAACCCGTCGTCACGCGGAACATCCAGCACCTCCGCACCCAAAGCGGTGCTCTCAACCTCATCACGGCCGCCCAAACGCCCCAACATCATCGGATCCAACAACACCCAAGATGAATGGACAACGCCCAACTCACCAGGACGAACCGGCACCGAGGCGCCAGACGGCCAGCCCCCGTGAAATCGATCTGGACATAGCTGACTCTCATGCGACCAACACACATCACCGACAACCTCGACCAAAGAATGCTCCGAAGTTTGCAAGTGCACGAAGATGGCCTGAGTTTTCGGGAGCGTCATACCCGAAACCGCCAAACAAAATAATGCCGTTTCCCATGATCGTCCAACAAACGATGAAGCCGATAACGGACGTCTTGACCTATACAACTGTCTTGGGTTAGCCGCATCAACCACCACCGATCCGGTGAGCAAAGTAGGCCCGACAGTGGTAGCCGTCAACAAAGACCAAATGAGCGGTTCCATGTCCACCGGCGACCAACGCTTCGTCCCAGCAGCCACAAACTCTACCCCGAGCGGTGGACCGTTCGGATCACCCACGTACCGTGTGCCTACTGGTCTTGGTGCACGAAACCAGGTCACGCAAACACTATGAGACATAGCAGGAACATGCCTGACGCAGCGAGGAATGCTTGATTTAGAGGTTGCGCAAACCAATCCACAGACGCCTTTCCAAACGCCAGAGTTACAGCGGCCATTGTCTCCGATACTGATGCGCCAGCTTTACGCATCTCAGTGATGAACCCATTGATATTGCCTGAATCACGGGCCAACACAACAGCTGGCGGGAGTACAGCACGTGGGTACCAACCATCGACGATCTTCTTATATGTTGAAT
>JANYHQ010000489.1 GCA_025358985.1 Acidimicrobiales bacterium | reverse complement strand
TTCATCGAACAATCCTTTGGCCACCACCGCCCCCGAGTACTGGGCCAAGGCGCTGACCACAAACAGCATTTCCGGGGGAGTGCGACTGAAGTAACTATGCGCGCTTGGTTTTGTGCTCACCAACCGGTCAGACATGAGCCGATGACCATACTCCGCATGTACGCGCGGGACTGCGCTCATCGGCTAGGTCGTCCGACCCACTGCGCTTCAGAATCAACGCGGATATGTCGAAACAACGTCTCAATGGCGGTCGACCTTTCGGAGTTTGCAACGCTGGCGGGAAACTCCCGCGACGTGGTGATTGCCATCGACGCGCTCGGTACCGTGCTGGCTGCATCAGTGTCTGCGGTTGGGGTCCTGGGATATGACCTCAGCCTCGACATTGGCCGCAACATCATCGAGTTCATTCATCCTGATGATGTGGCCTTGGCCACGTCGCTGCTGGAGAACTCAGTGGAACAGGCGGGGCAGGTGACGGCGCTGGAAATACGCGCCCTGCACTCCGACGGCAGGGCAATGTGGGTGGAAGCGTTGCCCCGCAACCTGCTCAGTACCCACGACGTCATGCTGATCACCATCAGAGACATCAGCCAACGTCGTGAACATGAACGCGATCAGCGGGCCATCGAAGATCGGTTCCGAGCAGTGGCACTCGCTGCCCCTATCGCCATCTTGTCCATTGATCTGGCGGGCAATTGCCAGTTCGTGAATCAACAGTGGACGCAATTGAGCGGGCAGAATGCCGCCCAGTCGCTCAACGGGGGATGGCTTGATGTCATCAACCGTTCGGATCAACGCCAGATCGTGGCGCTCCGTGACGGGGTGGAGAACGCCAACAGGGCCGTATGCGGTTGCGCATCCACGACACTCGAGGTGACATTCGTAGCACCATCGGTACGTGGGCGACGTTGCTGGACGAATCTGGAGACAAGATCGGATATGTCGGCACCATTCAAGACATCACCGAACGCGAAGCACTCGAGGCTCGGCTGTCACATCAAGCTACCCACGATGCACTTACCGGTCTTCCCAACCGGGTAATTCTGGGTGAGCATCTCACCAAAACCTTGGCCTCTGCGCGGCGTTCCGGTGACCTCATAGGCGTGCTGTTCTGCGACCTGGACCGATTCAAGGTGGTCAATGACAGCCTCGGCCACGACTGTGGTGATCGGCTCTTGGTGTCGGTGGCCGACCGCCTGCGATCCTGCGTGCGAGTCGGCGATCTTCTTGGTCGCTTCGGGGGTGACGAGTTCGTCATCGTCACGTCGGGGCACTCCGAGGGGGCGTCCATCGCAGCGGTGGCAGAGCGCATCCGCGCCGCCTTCGATGAACCCTTCGAGATCGGGGCCGGGCGCCCGATGCGCTGCACGGCCAGCCTCGGTGTGGCGCACTCGAACCCGGGAGCCACGCCAGAGTCGCTTCTGCGAGACGCCGACGTGGCCATGTACCGGGCCAAGGAGCAGTGCCGTGGGGGAGTGGCGCAGTTCGACGAGCGACTCCGGGCCCGAGCCCTCGAACGACTGGCGTTGGAACGTGATCTGCCCCATGCCTTGGCCAACGATGAGTTGGTGCTGTTGTACCAACCAATCGTGGATGCAGTGTCGCAGCAGGTACGTTCGGTGGAAGCTTTGGTGCGATGGGACCACCCAACACGCGGTCGGTTGGTGCCCGAGATGTTCATTTCTGTAGCTGAAGAAACGGGAGCCATTCTCGAATTGGGGGACTGGGTGCTGCGCCGGGCGTGTCTTGATTTGTGCGACATCACCGATCTGAAGGTGAACGTCAACCTGTCAGCGATGCAGTTACACGATCACCTGCTGGTGGATCGGGTGACCAAGATTCTCGCCAGTACCGGCTTCCCGCCGGAGCGCCTTGTGCTGGAGATCACCGAGTCGGTTCTAGTGGCCGACATCGAGGCCACCATTGCCACTCTGGCGAAACTCAAGGCACTGGGTATCGCCATCGCCGTTGATGATTTCGGCACCGGCTACTCATCGCTCAACTACCTGTCGCGGCTACCGGTGGATTCGCTCAAGATCGATCGATCGTTTGTCCAGGGGCTGGGGTTGCCGTCGGGCAATGACGAAATCGTCCGTGCGGTACTGGTACTGGCCCACGCGCTCGGTCTGGAGACGACGGCCGAAGGCGTAGAAACGGTGGCCCAGTTGGAGACGCTGCAGTCACTGCGCTGCGATCTGGCCCAGGGCTTTCTCGTCAACCATCCGCTTGACCATGCAGCACTACGCGAGCTTACGATCATATGGGCGGCCCAGATCTGAAGGTGTCTGAGGTCAGTGCCTGACCCACCTCAGCGCCACTCAGCGTCCGAGAGCATTTTGCCTCAGGGCAGCATGTTTGCGCCCGAGAACGGGTCTCAGGGTGGATCTCGGGCGTGGAATGCGTCTCACATACGCAAATCGCTCCCGAGTGTTCAGCTGAGGCCACTTCTCGGGCGCGATTTGCTCACTCGCGAATCAGGGTTTCGTCAAAGAGATCGAGCATCGCCCGCCACGACCGTTCATCGGTGGGCTTGTGGTACCTGATCATCGGGGCGCCCATCGCATCGGCATCAACGTTGGTGAAACTGTGTACCGCACCGCCGTAGAGGTTGAGCCGCCAGTCGACATTGGCGGCGCGCATCTCGTCTTGGAACGCCAGCCGCTGCGCCTCCGGGATCATTGGATCATCGGCACCGATGCACACAAGAATCGAGCCCGTGATGTTCGATGCGTCCTGTGGGCGGGCGGTACCGAGGCCGGAGTGGAAACCAACCACCGCTTTCACGTCGGCACCGCTGCGGGCCAGTTCGAGCGCCATGGTGCCACCGAAGCAGAACCCGATTGCAGCCAGACGAGCGGCGTCGGCCCGGGGCTGAGCGAGGAGGATGTCAAGCCCGGCGTGAGCGCGTTTACGGGTCTGGGTTGGATCCTCGAGCCATGCGCCGATACGTCCGCTCATCTCGGTCCGATCGGTCAACACTTTTCCACCACCGTGATAGTCGAGGGCAAAGGCCACATAGCCAAGAGCAGCGAGCCGGTTGGCCCTGTTCCTGGCATGGTCGCTCATGCCGGGTCCCTCATGACACACGAGCACACAGGGTCGAACGTCGTCGCCGTCAGGTAGGGCGAGGTGTCCGATCATGGTCGTACCTTCGACCTCATATGAAATTTCTTCTGTGTGCATAGAATTTCCCTTCGTCGACGTAAGAACTTCACCCACAATATCCACTAGTTTCGTCACTGTGACGAAACTATCTCTGGACGACGGGGGCGGGGCGTCGGAGCGCCTCGGGGCCTGCCGGTGGTGTCGACGACCAATAGACCAATCGGGCGTGGGTCGACCACGGGTGTTCTGCAAGCGCAGTTGCCGCCAGCGTGAGTTTGAGTCGCGAGTGAAGGCGGACCGCCATGGTCTCGACGAAACCGAACTCATCGTGGCCCGCAGCGAGTTGGAACAGCTCCGAGACGAACTTTACGTGTTGCAGTGTGCCGTGGAGGACGTGGAACGCGACGTCACCCCGACATCGACGATGACCGAAACCCGAGAGGCCTTGGAGTGGGTGTTGGCGGCCGCCCGTCCGCTGCAAACCACGCTCATCCGCTGACCCACCCGAGCGCACCCCGCCCGCTCTCTTTCGATGCGCCGATAATTATAGTTATGTCAAGTTGATGGATGAGCTTTCTCTGGCCGTTGGCTCGCGAGTGTGGTCTTGCCGGCCTCGGGCAACCCGCAGGTAACGATCAGCCGGGCTCGCTCACAACGATCCACAGGCGCATATCGTCGGTTCATGACAGATCTCAAGATCGGTGTCCAGTTCCAACCTCAGGGCACGTCCATGGAAGCACTGCGCGCCGGCTGGCAACAGGCCGATGAGATGGGCGTCGATTCGATCTGGGTTTGGGATCACTTCTATCCCCTCTATGGCGATCGTGATGCCACCCATTTTGAGTGCTGGTCCATGCTGGCGGCGATCGCCACAACCACCACCCACGCTCGCTTCGGAGCCATGGTCACCCCTGTCAGCTATCGCAATCCCGATTTGCTGGCCGACATGGCGCGCACCGTGGATCATCTGTCCGGCGGTCGGCTCATCCTGGGTCTCGGAGCCGGCTGGTTCGAACGTGATTACAACGAATACGGCTACGAGTTCGGTACCGCACCAACCCGGTTGAAGGCCTTCAGCGAGGCGCTGCCGCGCATCAACTCCCGTCTGGCCAAACTCAATCCCGGGCCAATGGGCGACCTTCCCATTCTGATCGGCGGAAGCGGCGAGAAGGTGACGCTGCGACTTGTGGCCCGTCATGCTCAGTTGTGGAACTGCTTTGCACCCTCGCCCGAGGAAGCCAAGCGACTCAATGCCATCATCGACGACTGGTGCGCCAAGGAAGGGACTGATCCGGTCGCTATCGAGCGCACTGCGCTGTGTGGAGCGGACGTGGACATCGATGCGTGGCGCAACGCCGGCATCAGCCACCTGATCGTCGGCTTGAGTCATCCGTTTGACCTGGCCCCGCTGGAGCGCCTCTTGGCCGCACGCTCATCATGAGTAACTGCATCGACCTGATTCGCTATCCGATCGACCGCCTTGATACCGGCATCGGCGCGACGCTCATTTCCACCGCACGGGAGGCGCTGGCCGAGAACGGTGCCTGCGAACTACCCGGATTCCTCACTACTTCCGCGGTTGACGAGGCAGTGGTGCTGGCGGAAGCGCAACGACACCAAGCGTTCCGGATGGAACAGGAGCACGACATCGAGTTTTCCGATCATGATCCGGCGACATTGGCGCCGACCGACATTCATTCCTTTCGAGTGCGCACCGCCAAAGGCGGCATTGCCTACGACGAGGTGGCCATGAACTCTCCCGCACGGATCGTGTTCGAATCCGATGAGGTGAAGGCATTCCTCGGACAAGCGCTTGGCGTGGACCGCCTTCACCGCATGGACGACCCTCTCGGCGCTCTCAATGTGATGGTGTACGAACCGGGCGATGAACTGGGCTGGCACTTCGACAGTGCCGAGTTCGTGGTCACCATGATGTTGCAGGCCCCCGAATACGGAGGTGTGTTCGAGTTCGTTCCCATGCTGCGCAGCGAGCACGATGGCAACGACGAGGGCGTCCGCGCGCTTCTGAGCGGCTCTCGTGCCGGTATTTGCACGCTGGCTTGTGATCCGGGCACATTGGTGCTGTTCCGTGGCCATTTGAGCCCTCATCGGGTAACGCCGATCGAGGGCACTCGAGCACGAATCAACGCAGTCCTCGGATACTCACGCCGACCAGATCATCGCCTCAGCCCATCGGGTCAGAATCGCTTCTACGGTCGAACCGCCCCGATTCTATGAACCCACAAGTTCGAACTTGACACCGATCAATTCGTAGGTACGAGAAGCTCTCCTATCGTTCGTCAACAGACACCGGTTGTGTACTCGAGATGCTTCCCCAACGAGCGCATCGTAGACCGAGCCTCAACAACACCCAATGTTCGCAACCGTT
>JANYHQ010000487.1 GCA_025358985.1 Acidimicrobiales bacterium | reverse complement strand
GTCCGAATGTTGAGCCTGCCCAACAGCTGGAACCACCTCATGGCCGATCACATGATGGCATTCCGAGTTCTGCCCAAGGGACCCACGCAAACACTGGTGAATACCAAGTGGCTGATACACGCCGACGCAGTGGAAGGCGTGGACTACCACCTTGACCGTCTCACGCACGTATGGCGCGAAACCAACGTACAGGACAAGGTGCTGGCTGAGCACAACCAGTTGGGAATCAACTCCATGGCCTACCGGCCTGGGCCTTATTCGGCGCAGATCGAGATGGGCGTGCGCGACTTCGTGGACTGGTATGCGGGTGAACTCGAACTGCGCCTGAGTGAGGTCACCGATTAAGTTCGTTCCATGAGCGATCGCCCCGTCATCGATCTGTTGGATCCAGCGTCGTTCGCCCAAGGCCATCCTCACGATCAGTATGCGTGGTTACGTCAGCACCAACCGGTTCATCGGCACGAGGAGCCCAACGGCATCGGGTTCTGGGCTGTCACTCGCCATGCCGACATTCGGGCGGTGGGCCGCAACCCTGCGGTGTTCTCGTCGTCGCCCACCATCATGATCTCCGACGATGGTGTGATGGATCTGGGTGACCACGCCATGATGTTGATGATAGACCCACCCCGCCACGGTGCGTTTCGTCGATTGATGATCCCCGACTTCGTCCCTCGGGCCGTCAATGACATGCGCAGTCGTGTGGGGGAGTTGGCCACGCAAATCATCGACGCGGTGTGCGAACGAGGCGAATGCGATCTGGTGGAAGACGTAGCCGGGGAGATGCCGTCGTATGTGGTGGCCGATCTACTGGGCCTGCCACTCGATGACGGTCGGGAGTTGTACAAACTCACCGAGACCATTCACTCGTCGCCGGAAAGTGTGCCCGAGGGGGCCGGGTTGGAAGCGGTGATGAAGATGTTCGCCTACGCCCAAGAGGTGTTCCAAGATAGACGTGCCCATCCCCGTGAGGACCTGTCCAGCCGGTTGGTGCACGCCGAGGTGGAGGGTCGGCCGTTTGACGAAATCGACTTCGCCTTGATGTTTCTGCTGTTGGTGGATGCTGGCGGTGACACCACCCGCAACTTGGTGGCGGGTGGTGTGGATGCGCTGTTTCAACATCCATCGGAACGGGCCCGACTGGCATCCGACATCGAGGGTCTGCTGCCATCGGCCATGGAGGAGATGCTGCGCTGGGTGTCTCCCGTGACGTACATGCGCCGCACTGCCACCACGGACTCGATGGTGGGTGATCAACCAGTTTCCGCCGGCGACAAGATAGTGCTGTACTACGGGTCGGCCAACCGGGACGAGGCGGTGTTCGACGATCCGTATCGTTTTGATCTGGGGCGTACACCCAACGATCACATCGCCTTTGGGGGCGGCGGTCCTCACTTCTGCCTGGGAGCGCATTTGGCCCGAGTCGAGGCCCATGCATTGCTGAGCGAACTGCTCACCCGTTTGCCCGATATCGAGGCGGCGGGCCCCACGCAGTGGTTGGCGTCCACGTTCATCAGCGGGCCAAAGCATTTGCCCATCCAATTCACTCCTACCTCTGCCTGAGCATTGAGGAGAGCATCTCGGCCCGGATTTCGTCGGTATGTTCGCCGATGAACGGGGCCGGCCGCCGGATACTGCCAGGTGTGGCCGAGAACCGCACCGGAATGGGGATCTCGTGGTATTTGCCCACCACCGGGTGCTCCACCACCGGCAGATCCGCCACGATGTCGTCCAGTCGGCCTATACGGGTGGCTGGCACATCGTTGGCTTCGCACAGGCCCATCCAATGCTCGGTAGTATGCATACGTAGTACCTCGGCTAGTGCTCCGTATGCGAAGTTGGCGTTGTTGATACGTTCCCGACCGGTGGCCATCCGGGGATCGTCCATGAGCGCCCCCCGTCCCACCTCGCCGAGCACCAAGTGCCAATGACGATTACTGTACGGCAGGATGCTGATCCATCCATCGGCCGTTGGTTGAGGGCCCCTCGACGGGCTGAGGACACGGCTGTACCCGGCAGGGCCCATGGCCGGCACCGGGGTAGCCCCGGCGGCATGCTCCACCAGGGTGAAGGCCCGCATGGTGTCCAGCATGGGTACCTCGATGCGCTGCCCCTCACCGGTGCGCTGTCGATGTACCACTGCCGCCAACACCGAGTACACAATGGTAAGCCCACATATTTTATCGGCAATGATGGAGGGCACCACTCTCGGTTCCCCCGTGACCTTGTCGATGGCATCGGCCAACCCGGACGCCGCCTGGATCACATCGTCGTAGGCCGGGTCGTTGGCCTGTGGTGAGTCCTCCCGGAACCCGTGCGCTTCGCAGAAGATGACATCGGGGCGCACCGCGCGCACATCGTCATAGGTCAGCCGCAGCCGGCTGAGCGGACCGGGTCGCAAGTTGGTAACCACGATGTCTGAGGTGCCAGCAATCTGCAAGAAGAGATCGCGATCGGCTTCGGCCTTGAGGTCGAGGCATACGTTGCGTTTGTTGCGCAGCAGGTTGAGCGATACTCCGGACAGCTCGTGGTGCGGACCCGGGCCCATGAATCGATTGGTGTCGCCGTGACGCTCCTCGGGGATGAACGGCAGGGGCGGCGCGATCTGCCACGCCGGGAAGC
>JANYHQ010000433.1 GCA_025358985.1 Acidimicrobiales bacterium | reverse complement strand
CGCGCTTTATTTTGTGAGACCCACTGCAGAACCGAAGAGCAATCATTGAGCCCGGCCGGGTACGGGTACGGACCGTGTTTGCCCCCGCCGTTGCGGAACTCGACGCCGAACACCACCAGGCCTGTGACAGCCAGTTCGTCGCGCCAACGCACATAACTGGCTCCCGCTGCCTCGAGAAGAACCATTCCCCCTCCATGAAGATGCACAATGGCTGGGAGGGGACCGGTAGCTGACGTTGGTCGGTGTACGAACACGGTGATGTTGTTGCCGTCGACACCTTGAACCACCTCAACCGTTCGGGTGACCCCCTCGACGGGAGCGACGTTGGCCAGCAGCACATCCCCGAGCGCACCGAAACCTTCCTCCGAGATGGAAACAAACTCAAGGAGCGCTTCCATCGAGCTGTCTCCGTCGACAGGTATCGGTTCGCCCGGACCGGCCAGCCCGAGCGGGAGAAGGGTGGCGATCATCCGAGGGTCGGCTCGCGGGTCTTCTGCCAGGATCATGTTCGGCGAGCCGAGTCGGCCCGGAAGAATGGGGGAGCCTTCGTCGGTCATAGCTGCTTCCCTTCGCTCGTAAATCTGGAACTTACCCCACCGTCGGATGGTGTTAGAGGCCCGTGTCTCAACAAGTTGAGCGTTCGCGTCACCCCTCACCCGGCATCCGCCCCGCCTATGCCGTGGCCGACTGCGCTGGTAGTGTTCACACGGGCCCCTACCTCAATTTTTTCGTCGGGTGTGCCACGTCCGCAGAATGTACGAGCGCCAGGCAGGACGACGCTGCTGCGGACGGCTCGGGGTGCACTTCGCTCAGGCGTCGGGTGCAGCCAAGCCGCACACTTCCGGGCTTATGAGGCGCTGTTGAGCAGTGAGCATCGGGTGGATGGGCGTGCGTTTTGTTCGGCCGAAGGGACCGGATGGCGATCGCTTCTTTTCGAAGTCGGACGTTCGCTCCGTAAGCGGGGGCCGGGATCGGTGGTCAAAGGGGACGCCGAAACGCCGGCGTCCCCTTCTTGTGGTCTATCTCGGCGTCTCCGAACGCCCGCAGGCTGCACGCGAGCGTGTCGTTCAGCTACTGGCCGGGCGCCGAATAGCTGCCGCTCGCCCCGGCACTGATCACGGATGGATCGAAGAGCGGCGTCAACGTGACGCGTACGGCGCCTGAGGAGTTGATCAACAGCGAGGCGTTGAAAGCAGCCGCCTCATCTGGTGCGTCGATGATTCCGAACAGGTCGGTGTCTCCGAATGCGTAGTACAGACAATCGAGCGTGCCGCCTACCGACTCGAGCGCGGCGGTTGCGGCTGCGAGGCGCTTCGCGCCTCCGTCCTTTCTTAAGCCGGCTATTCCGTCGCCGACGTAGTTCCCTCGAATCAGGTACTTACCCATGATGGTGCCTTTCGTTTGACGAACCGGCTGGTTCGTCGAGGTTCGCAGTCTGGCTTAGTCGCGTAGGAGATTCTCGTCCCGATCAGATCATCGTGCATCGGCGCACGAAGCCCGACCGAGTTCGTCATAACCGATCGGTCGATCCAACGTGGGCCCCGAGCGGTAATCGCAACCGCAGCCGCTCCGGGTCCAGGTCGGGAACCGGCGATATGCGGGTGGTCTCGGCGCGGAATCGCGCGCCGAGCCCTCGATCGTCGGCGAGGTGCGAGGTGCGCAACGGGTCACGTCCACGAACCTCCCTCACGTCCACACAGCCTGGTCGGACCAGTTTGTGGAGGTGGGTTGACGCGAAAAAGCCGCCCCACTGCCGAACAGGGGAGCGGCGGTGAAGCAGGCGTGAAGTGGCCTACTTCTTCTTGGCGCGACGCTGGAAGCGAGTCCTCTTCAGCATCTTCTTGTGCTTCTTCTTACGCATGCGCTTGCGGCGCTTCTTGATCAACGAACCCATAGGAGCTGAGAACCTACTCGTCCAGCGACCGCCCAGCGAACCGCCCCCTGGCCCCCGGCGTGGCAGGATCACCCCGTGCGACTGCTCACCATCGAAGACGATGACGCAGTACGACTGATGCTGCGTATGGTGCTCGAAGACGAGGGCTACGAGGTCAGCGAGGCCCCCACCGCCTTCGACGGACTGGCCCGCTTCTCGGCCGACAAACCGGATTTGGTGCTGGTGGACCTGAAGCTGCCGGATCGCAGTGGGTTCGATGTATGCCGAGCCTTGCGCGAAACGAGCGCCGTGCCCATCATCATCGTCACCGCCAACGAAGAATCAGCCGACGTGGTCACCGGTTTGGAGGCGGGGGCCGACGATTACATCACCAAGCCGTTCCAGCCCAGCGAGCTCACGGCCCGTATCAAAGCGCTCCTGCGTCGGGTACCGCCCAGCCCGGTGTCGGGTCCGGGGGTGGGTGAGGCGGGACCTCCGTCTCCTACTGTGCCCACCGCCCCTGCGCTCACGTTTGGGCCATTGGAACTGCGTCCCCAAGAGGGCATCGTGCGCCGTGGTGGTGAGGAGCTGCACCTCACCCGTACCGAGTTTCGGCTACTACTGCTGCTGGCCCAGAACACCGGTCGTGCCTTCAGCCGTGAAGAGTTGCTGGAGCAGGTGTGGAGCTACGACCGATTGGCCGATGGGCGATTGGTGGATGCTCACATCCGGCGGTTGCGTACCAAGGTGGAGATCGATCCGGCCGAGCCGGTTCATATCCTCACCGTTCGCGGCCTCGGGTACCGGTTCGTTCCATGAGTGTGTCCGTGGCTCCGGCCACGGCAGCGGCTACGCCACCGGCTACGCCACCGGCTACGGAGTTGCCCGGCCGACGCCCCGGACGATGGGGGCGAGTGCGGGTTGGGCTACGGACGCGTACGGCTGCGGCATTCGCCCTTGGTGCACTGTTCATTTCCGTACTCGTGGCCGTGGTGACGTATCAGGTGGCGCGGTCAACCTTCGTGGAGCCGTTGCGTAAGTCCGCCATCATCCAAGCCCAGGCCAATGCCCGGTTGGTGCAGAGCGGGCTCGACATCGAACCGCGTACCCTCCTCGACGAGTTGCCCAAGGG
>JANYHQ010000423.1 GCA_025358985.1 Acidimicrobiales bacterium | reverse complement strand
ATCTTCACCACGAATACTGACTATTTAGGACACGAATCAGCGAAGTAACGTCGGCAATTCCATGTCGACCCGTCACGCAGGCCGCTCGTACCTCATCACCGGCGCCACCAGCGGGCTGGGCCGCGCCGTGGCTGGTCATCTCAGTGGCGAAGGGGCACGCATCTGGGCCCTCGGCACTACAAAGGCGGGGGTGGATGCCGTGGTGGGAGCAGGAGCCGCCATCGGTGGCAGCGCCTGCGACATCACTGACAACGATGCAGTGCAACAGGCCGTGGACCTAGCCGTGGACACCCTTGGCAAGCTCGATGGTGGGTTTGTCAATGCGGGCATCGATGGAGACGGTGAACCGGCCCTCACTGCCAGCTCCGGCCATTTCCTTCGTGTCATGGACGTCAACGTCCGGGGCGTGTTCATAAGCGCACGTTGTATTGCAGGACATCTCCTGGCTTCGCCAGGTACCGATATCGCCGGGTCCATTGTCATCAATGCCTCAGTCAACGGAGTACGGCCCGAAGTGAACTTCGCCAGCTACAACGCCTCCAAGGCGGCCGCCATCAGTCTGGCGAAGACGTTCGCCCTCGAGTGGGCACCTCGGATAGCCGTCACCGCAGTGGCGCCCGGCTACTTCCCAACCCGTATGACCGAGCCATACCTCGGTGATGCCGACCTGGCCGATGAACTGCTCGCCCACATACCCGCCAGGCGCTTCGGCGACCCGGCTGAATTGGGCGCATTGGTGTCCTATCTACTCTCGCCCGAAGCCGCCTATCTCACTGGGGGCTGTATCAACATCGACGGAGGTCGACATGTCTGACTCCAGTGCCGACACCCACGCCGCCACCCTTCCGGTACTTCGTGTTCAGGTCTGGGAACACATGGACGACACCGCCAGACGCCAACTTATGAACCGCGGCACCAGTGCCATCTTCGATCCGGCGCTGCGGGTGTCAATCACCAAGATCATCGACGATGTTCGCCAACACGGTGACGAGGCCGTGTGCCGGGCCCTACGCGATTTTGACGGTGTCACGGTTTCGCCCGACAACCTCCGGGTAACTCCTGATGAGATGGAGCGCGCCGCGGCATCCATCGACGGTGCCCTGCGCGCCGCAATTGTCGACATGGTGGATCACATCCGGCGCTTCAATGATCAGGTCATGACCCGTAAGGCAAAAGACTGGCGTTTTGAGAGCGAGCCAGGGCTGTGGGTGGGCGAAAAGATCACCCCCATCCCCTCGGCTGGCCTGTTCTGTCCCAGCGGTAAGGCGAGCTATCCCAGTGTGCTCGCTCAGATCGCCACGCCGGCCATCGTCGCCGGTGTGTCGTCGCTAGTGGTCATCACCCCTCCGGTTCCGGGCGACCCCAGTGCGCCGGTGGATGCAGCAACGTTGGCAGTGGCCGCCCATCTCGGTCTTGGCGATGTGTTCAGGGTCAACGGCCCGGCCGGTGTGGCGGCGGTCGCTTTCGGCACGGAAACAATTCCCAAAGTTGTGAAGGTGGTGGGGCCGGGCTCGCCCGCAGTAGTATGCGCGCAGATAGAAGTGCAGCGCTTCGGCTGCTCCACCATGATGTTGCTAGGACCGTCGGAGTCGCTGATCCTCGCCGATGGGTCCGCTGACCCGGTACGCCTGGCTGCAGATTTACTCAATGAGGCTGAACACGGTCCGGATTCCTCGTCGGTGCTGGTGCTCACCGATACCAGCCTGCTCGACGTCATCAAGGCCGAGTTGGAGCGCCAGATCGTGGTCCTTCCCGAGCGTCGGCGCGAGGCTGCGGCCGCATCACTCGGCCGCAATGGCGGCTGCGTAGTGGTGTCCAACGAGCACGAAGCAGCGGAGGTCACCAACGCCTACGGTCCCGAGCATATGCAGATAGCCACCCGTGATCCGGAAGCAACGCTGGCCCTGATCCATACTGCTGGCGAAGTGCTCCTCGGTCAGCACACCACGGTGAGTTCAGCCAATTTCATCATTGGTTGCCCCGCCTCGCTGCCCACCAGTGGTTTTGCCAATGTGGCCAGTGGCATCACCGCCGAAGCGTTCCTCAAGCGCACCGCCATTGCCGCCGCTGATGAGGTGGCCATGCGCCGTATGGGTCCCAGTGTGTTGGCCCTGGCCGACCATGAAGGGTTCCCCGCCCACGCCAATGCCGTACGTATCCGCACGGGGGGTTGGCCCACTCCCCACTAGATGTCAGTGGGGAGGGCTACTCGCCAGGTGCTTTTGGCTCTTTGGGAAGACCCAGCACCCGCTCGCCCACGATGTTGCGTTGAATCTCTGCCGTACCGCCCCAAATGGTTTCAGACCTCGAGAAAAAGAACGCTGAGACCATAGGGCTGGTGGTGTAACCGGGTCGTCCGCTGATGCGCGCCACCGCTGGCCATGTGCCCTTAGGGGGGCCCACATCCGTCAACATCGACCGTGCGCCGAAGATGTCGAGGGCCAGTTCCAAGGCATCACGATGCATCTCGGACCAGAACATCTTGTTGCTGGCGCCGATGGCGGCCATGGACGGGTCCTTCTTGCCCATGAGCGATGTGGAGAGGGCCCGCATGCCGTTGATCCGCAGAATCTGCCATTTGGTGAAGTACTGCATGAGCCTTTGACGGATCATGGGGTCCTCGATGGCCCCGTTGTCCTTGGCGGCATCCACCATGAGGTTGTATTCATCCTCGAAACGACGGTACCCGGTGGTGGCACTGCTGCCTCGCTCGTGCGCCAACGTGGTGTTGGTGACCGCCCAGCCATTGTTGACGCCCCCCACCACGTTGTCCTTGGGGCAGCGGGCATTGTCGAAGAACACTTCGTTGAACTCAGCCGTACCGTCGGGCTGGGTGATGGGCCGCACCTCCACACCGGACTGATGCATGGGCACCAACAGATACGAGATGCCTTTGTGCTTGGCGGCGACGGGATCGGTACGGGCCAGGAGAAACACGTAGTCGGCGTGTTGGGCCTGGGTGGTCCACACCTTTTGCCCGTTGATGATCCATTCATCGCCGTCGAGCACCGCCGAGCATTTCAGGCTGGCCAAATCAGAGCCGGAGTTGGGCTCGCTGAAGCCTTGGCACCAGCGCATCTGACCCTTCAAGATCTTGGGCAGAAACTCTTGTTTCTGTTCCTCTGTACCCCACTGCAAGATGGTGGGACCAACCAGAGTGTCTCCGAAGAAGTCGGCCCGCAGCGGAGCCTTGAGTCGGGCGAATTCTTCGGACAGCACCACGTTCTGCAGTATGTCGAGCCCCCTACCGCCATATTCTTTAGGCCAGGCCGCGCATATCCATCCGCCGCCGTACAACTTGGCAGGCCAGTCGTTGTTGAACGTCTTGCGGGCCTCCGGGGTCATCTCGAACCCCTCGGTACCCCATCCAATAGGCAGGTTCGCTTCCAACCAGGCCCGCACCTCGGCGCGGAAGGTTTCAGCCTCAGGGGTGTACGAGAGCATCATGGGCATAGGTCCCAGAATACCGAGCAACCCCTCGGCTATGTCCAGTTACGCCGTTGCCCCCATACCAAGTTGGCAGTTGGGTGCGCGGGTGTGGGTGATTCAGCCAGGGCGCTGATGGCGGGGGCACGAGTAGGTGGTGCGGCCGCCAATGGTCCGACGCAGAAGCGCTCTACCGCATTTTGGGCATCGCCCATCACGGGCGCGCGCCGGCATGAGGTCACCCAGATGGGAACCACCTCGTGCCTGCAGGTCCTCGATAGTGGACACCAGTGTGTGGGCCAGGCGGGTGATCTGGGCGGGACTCAACGACGCAGCGCGGCGTTGCGGATCCAGTCCTGCTCTCCACAACACCTCGTCGGCAATGAGGTTGCCGACACCGGCAATGTGGGATTGATCCATCAATCGCGCTTTGAGGGGTGCGTCACTGGCGCTGAGGGCGTCGCTGAGTTGGCGGCGAGTGATGGTGGCGGCATCAGGCCCCAACGCCTCGTGTGCTGGATTCAGCTCCACGCCTCCGAGGCGACGCGGATCGCTGATGGCAAGCGATCCACCGTCACTGAACTCGACGCCGAAACGCACATACCCGGGGTCTTGGCGATGACTGGAATACAGCAACTCATCAATGGCACTCGTGTTATCCACCACCAGTCGTCCCGTCATCCCGAATCTCAACCCCAACATCGATGCCTCGTCAGCGCCTCCGATGGCCAACATCAGCAGTTTGCCGCGCCGTGATGCGCTGGTGAAGACGTTGCCGGTGAGTGCATGGGTGAGCTCTTCGGCGGTGGTGCCGTGTTTCAGAAACCATGTGTCATGGGCATCCACCGCCCTCACCACACGATGCAGCGCCCGCTCGGCCACTCGGCGATAGATCTCCACCTCCACCAGTTCCGGCACCACTGCAGTCTGGCCGAGCCGGTGCCCCAAACTGCATCGGGCAGGTGCGGTACGGTCGCCCTATGAGTACCTCCACCCTGGAAGCACCGTCGAAGCCCCGTGCCGACAAAGCCCATTGGGCCCATTTGTGGGATGAGGTCATCACTGGCGGGCTGTGCACTGGATGTGCGGGCTGCGTGGTGGCCTGTCCACACGACGTGTTGGGCTACGACGACAAGCTCGGTGTGTACAAACCATTTCACCTCGAAGCCGAGGACGGGCCTGGTGGGTGCGGCCACGGGGAACGAGGTTGCACCAGTTGCACTCGGGCCTGCCCCCGCTTCCGGGCATGGGAAACCGAGATCGACACCCATATGTTCAAGCGCCAACGCCACGACGATGAGGTGGCTGGTATCTCCAAGGACATCATCCTGGCTCGGGCGTCCGACAAGTACATATTGGACAAAGGACAAGATGGTGGCCTGGTTTCGGCCATGCTCATCTTTGCCTTGGAGAAGGGATATATCGACGGGGCGCTCGTGAGTTATCTCGAAGGTGACGGCTCTACGTGGAAAGCCATTCCCGGAGTAGCTCGTACCAAGGAGGAGGTCATTGCTGCGGCCGGCAGCCGCTACACGTACTCCGCCAACACTATGGCCTATGCCGAGGCGGTGGGCTTGGGGCTGGAGAAATTGGCACTCGTGGGTATGAGCTGCATGTCATCTGTTCCTTCGGTGATGACAGCCCGCAAAGCAGGGAAACCGGCTCGCAAGTTCGCACTCAACATCGGACTGTTGTGTTCAAAGACGTTTGATGATGCCATCTTCGAAGAGCTTTTCGAAGCAAAATATGGCCTCAAGAAGGCTGACATGGTGAAGATGAACATCAAAGGTGTATTCCAGATTTGGATGAAAGATGGCAGTTACCATGAGGTGAACCTCAAGGAATGCCACGCCTGGACCCGACAGGGTTGTCTCACCTGTCCTGATTTCGCGGCCGAACACGCAGATATCTCCACCGGCGGTATCGGTGCTTTCACGGACTGGACGCTCACCATCGTGCGTACCGACATCGGCCGCAAACTGATCATCGAAATGCTCGAAGCCGGGGTCATCGAAGCTCGCCCCGGTGACGACGACCCCGGCGCCATAGAACTCATGCGCAAATTGTCGATCGTGAGCCGTCGCCGGTGGCCGCAGAGTGTGAATTTCACCGAACCACGCTTGGGGATCCCGCCACCAAAACCGAAGGCGCCAGCGCCGGACGTAGTCGCACCGGTTGATTGACCCCTGATGATTCGATCAGTTGTTGGAAGGGTTTCCCGGACCTGCGCCCGACGCCGGAATCCGGGTCAGCGACACCACCACATGACGATCCCCTTGACGATCCTCATCACGTTCATCCACTGACACCACAGAGCGAACCCGTTCGAGCACCACGGGGGTGCCGATGTCGACATGGTGCGACGGGTTCATCGCCGGCATGGCACTCAGAGGTTGCGCTTCAACCATCAACAATGCGCCCATCGATGTCATGCCCACCAGCAAACCCAGACCGGGAAGGGCTGCTCGACCGACGATCGACCGGACCCCCACCCGGAGATCGTCGCGGTGATGGCGCATCAGGTGCTCGAGATGGAGCCGACTCTGTGTGGCATTTTGATGCAATGCCTCGGCCAACACATCGAGATCATCAGTTCGTGGCACCAGGAAGGTACCGGGACGCACCCGTCGCAGCGCATACACAAGGCACAGATAGCGAGTGAATACTTGCTCGTCTGTGGCGTCGGGCAGCACCCGTGTCACCAATGAACCAGCTACTAGGCGGCCCTGCGTTCGATCGATTTCCAGCCGTAGTCGGGCCGGCACGATCTCTTCGAGGGCAATACCAAGGACGGAAAATAGGGCCTTGGTCTGCTCCTCGGTGGGCGCCAACCGCCCTGCTTCGAGCAGACGGAGTTCCCTGGCGTTGAGGAGGCCATCGGTGGCCCGGCATACATCCGCAGCACTCAGCCCCCATCCGGCGCGCGCTTGCGCAGCCAGCGGACCGAGGCGCGCTGGGGGAATAAGTCCGAGATCGTGGGCCTCTGTGGTCACCCCATGAACTTCGACCACTTTGCGTGACATCTTGAGCAGGCGCAGTGACGGGCATCGATAGTTCGCGACGCATGGTATTTTTCCCTTGTTCATCCTTCCCGCCGAGGATGAACGCCTCGGGTTCGTGGCTTGCCCGCCCGGGATGGGTGCCTAGCACCGGCCGGGGAGATTTCCGCCGAGTCTCCCCGGCCACTGGCACCTCTGTGTTCCGTCGTGAACTTCCCGCGTGAACTGTTCCCGCTCCACGGGCCACTTTCACGCACTGCTCATCTGCGCGTGCCTATCGTTGGCCCATGAGACTGCTCGTGGTGGAAGACGAGCCGAAGATGGCGGAGTTGCTCCGTCGTGGCCTGGAGCGGGAGGGCTATGCCGTGGATGTGGTGCACAACGGAACGGACGCCGTATGGGCCATCGTGGAAACGGAATTCGATGCCGTAGTTCTCGATGCCATGATCCCCGCCCCCGATGGGTTCGAGGTGTGTCGCCAGGTTCGCACCAAGCGACGCTGGACTCCCATACTCATGCTCACGGCACGAGACGGTGTCGATGACCGGGTCCGTGGACTCGACTCAGGAGCCGATGACTACCTCACCAAGCCGTTCGCGTTCGCCGAACTGTTCGCCCGTCTGCGCTCCATCACCCGACGCGAAGTGGTGGAGCGGCCCACCGTGCTCGAGGTGGGAGATCTCCGTTTGGACCCGGCCACCCGCGAAGTAAAACGGGGCACGGCAATCATCGATTTGTCACCCACCGAATTCGCGCTGCTCGAGCAATTCATGCGCCATCCCGACCAAGTCCTCAGCAGGTCCCACATGCTCGAACACGTCTGGGATTTCGCCTACGACGGAACATCCAATGTGGTGGATGTCTACATCCGGTACCTGCGTGAAAAAATCGATCGACCCTTCGGACGCTCGAACATCGACACCGTTCGTGGCGTGGGTTACGCCCTTCGCCCGGACGACAGCACACCCGCACCGAACACGCCTGAACCGAATACCGCACTCGCGTGACTCCGACATGGGCCAGCGCTCGTTCGTCGCGCTTGCGTGCTCGGCATCGTGGACGCTCCGGCGTCGACACTCGGACTCACAGACGAGGCTCGCACTCGTTGCGCGTACGCCTGACTGCGCTGGTCACGATTACATCGGCGGTGGCCATCATCCTCGGATTGGTGGCGATGAACAGTTGGCTCTCCGCCAAAATCGACGAATCCGTCAACACCGAGCAGCGTCATCGTGTCAACGAGATCATCACGTACCTGCGTGCCGGCAACACCGACATCCCCAAAAGTGAACCGTTTGCCCAAGTGATTGTGCGACGCGCCGATGGCCGCTACGTGGTGCTCACCAGGACCGTGGCGGTCGAAAGCTCAGGATTGCTGCTGTCCCCTGCACAACTGACCCTGGCGGCAACACAGGAGTTACGTATCGACGGCCGCCTCGAAGCACTTGGAGGACGCGCTC
>JANYHQ010000409.1 GCA_025358985.1 Acidimicrobiales bacterium | reverse complement strand
GCTTCCGATGCCACCGAAGTCCGTACAACCCAAGCGCATGCCCTTCGACAAGTACCGCCCCTATCCGGCGGTCAATCTTCCGGACCGTACGTGGCCCGATCAGCGCATCACCAAGGCGCCGCTGTGGTGCTCGGTGGATCTTCGTGATGGCAACCAGGCGCTCATCGACCCCATGGATCCGTCGCGCAAGTTGAAGATGTTCGAAACGCTGGTGGCCATGGGGTTCAAAGAGATCGAAATTGGTTTCCCCAGTGCATCTCAACCTGATTTCGACTTCTGTCGGTTGCTCATCGAGAAGGATCTCATTCCCGAGGACGTGTCCGTTCAGGTGCTGGTGCAATGCCGCGAGGAACTCATTGCGCGTACCTATGACGCACTCATTGGGGTACCGCAGGCCATCGTGCACTTCTACAACTCCACGTCGGTGTTGCAACGCCGCGTGGTGTTCGGGTTGGACAAGGCGGGGATCACCGACATTGCGGTACAAGCGGCCCGGATGTGTGAGCGCTTCGAGTCCGCCACCACCTCGGACTCAAGTATTCGTTATGAGTATTCGCCGGAAAGCTTCACGGGTACAGAAATTGGTTACGCGTTGGAGATCTGTAACGCGGTCATCGCCGAGGTGGATCCGTCACCTGAGCGTCCATTGATTCTCAACCTGCCGGCCACGGTGGAGATGTCCACGCCCAACATCTATGCCGATCTCATCGAGACGTTCCATCGCAATGTGGATCGTCGCGAGTCCGTACTCATCAGCCTGCACCCGCACAACGATCGCGGTTGTGGGGTGGCAGCTGCGGAGTTGGGGCTCATGGCCGGTGCCGACCGAGTGGAGGGCACGCTGTTCGGCAATGGCGAGCGCACCGGCAACCTCGACATCGTCAATGTGGCCATGAACTTGTTTGCGCAGGGCGTGGACCCTGAGCTCGACATCTCCAACATCGATCAGTTGCGTCGGGTCACCGAGTACGCCAACCGTCTGCCCGTGCATCCTCGCCATCCCTATGTAGGCGACCTGGTGTACACCTCGTTTTCAGGCTCACATCAAGACGCCATCAAGAAGGGGTTTGCGGCACTGCCGCACCCCATCGACTACCCGGAATGGGGTGTGCCGTATCTGCCCATCGACCCTGCCCACGTGGGCCGTTCGTACGAGGCGGTGATTCGCGTCAACAGCCAGTCCGGCAAGGGTGGCGTGGCGTACATCATGGAGGCCGAGCACGGGTTTATTCTCCCCCGGCGGCTCCAGGTGGAGTTCTCCAAAACCATTCAACACATCACCGAGGACTCCGGTACCGAGATCTCGCCGACGTCCATGTGGGCGGAGTTTCAGTCCGTGTATCTCCCCGAAAAGCCCAACGTGGAGCTCATTGGTCATGAAACGGTTACGGCGTCCGCGGAGCGTGGCGACCGGGCAACGGTGGTGGCCCAAATTCTGCTCGACGGTGAGCATCGCACCATCAGTGGCGAGGGCAATGGCCCCATCGATGCGTTGGTCCACGCCATTCGCAACGATCTCGGTATCGTCATCGACGTCGTTGACTATCACGAGCACTCCGCGTCCGCCGGTGCTGATGCCTCAGCGGTGTGTTACGTGGAAACCACCGGCCCGGAAGGGGTGCTGTGGGGAGTGGGTCAGGACCTGAGCATTCTCAATGCGTCGTATCGGGCGGTGCTCAGTGCCGTCAACCGTCAGCGCGCATAGAACAGCTGAAAGCGAGCGTGCTAGTGCGAGCCCGAAGGAGCGTCGGTTGGCACCCAATCATCCTGGGCCAACACCACGTTGTCGAACTGCCCGTGTACGAGCTGCAATAGCGAACCGTGGCGGGCGGCGTCGGCCTCCCAGGCCACGGTGAACTGCTGGAAGGGTCCAATGAGGCGGCCATGCACAAATAACGGTTGACGGGCCTCGTACATGGGGGCCCATGGGCATTGCTGGTAGTGCAACGATGGCGACCTGCCAGCATCACAACGCACCACGGCGCCATTCAAGATGCTCTCCTGCATCAGTTTCCACGAGCGCAGGGTGCCGGCGCTGTCAAGGTCGCCACTCCAGTGAGTGTCGAGTTCGCATTGGGCTCCTGCATCCATTTGGTAAGTGGTGCGTACGTCGTGATCGGTGAAGGCCCACGGTCCCCATACGTCGGGGGCGGTGTCCACCAACTTCTGGCGGACGTCGGTGTCGTGGGGACCGGTGTCGGGCAGGGCCCACGGCCTGGTGCCGAGCGCCAGGCTGGGGATGGCCAACAGTTGCCCAGCACCGTGCAATGAGTTGATGGCAATCCGGGCCTTGTTGGCCGCCGAGGTGGGCATGTCGATGGGGCCTGATTCGGGATACAGCCGTCGCAGGTACCCATAGGACTCTTCTGCCTCGGCCAGTGCCGAATTGACGCGCGCTACCGCATGCTCACGATCCGGCTCGCCCGCGGCGTCCAAGCGAAAGGAGCTCACGGCAACCGACAGTCGTCGTGACACCGCATCGGCCACCAACAGTTGACAGCGCGCATAGTGTTCGGTGACGTGGACAACGTCGAGCCACGGCAGTGATGCTGGCAGTGCTCTACGGATCTGCGGGTTGGGATCTTGACGGGCAACGGTGGCAATGCGCAGCCAGTCGGCCACTTCGAAATACATGGTGTGCGCTTGCTGGGCCAATTCGGGTGGTACGAATCCTGCGGTGGAGGGGCTCAGTTGCTCATCGGCATCCACCAACACATCGGCTACCAGTTGCAGTACCTCCAGATGCCAGCCGCCCAATGCCGCGATCTGCGCGCCGGGTGGCCGAGTCCATGCATCGAGTCCGTCTACGCGTTGGCGCAGCGCGTCGGTGGCCAACTCATCATGAAGTGCTTGTACGTGGTTCCCCGCCGATTGGTACGCCCGCAGAAAATCAGCAGGTACTTCGCCCTTCAGCCGGGACTTGAGACGGGTCATGCGGGAGGGCCGATCGGTCATCGGCGAATGCGACAGTACTGGTCGGGCAAGGCTGCTGGCATCGTCACATATGACGGCATAAGGTTTGTCGATGCACCGATCGATGCTGCTGTGAGCGGGTTGCTGGCAGTGGTGGAGGTGGGCACCACGGTTGGACGCGATGGCATCACGTATCCCACAGCGGTCATCGACGCCGCCGATCGACCCGATGTCACCGACTTGGCCAGAGTGCACGCGATCGAAGGGGTGGGCGACATCGCCACCACCCTGGTACCGGTTCCGGTTGACGCAGACCATACGGTGATTGTGTTATTGGTGACACTGACCTCGCCGGTGGCGGCGGAGTTCGGTATGGCATTCCTACTGCCCGAACATCGCGGTGTGCTGGAAGACGCAGCCGAAGCCGGATGCCTGTTGATAGCCACCAGCCGTCCGGCTCCGGACGGGGGCGACAACCCCCTGTGGTTGGCCGTGGATCTGGACCGCGCTCTACTGCTGGAGGCGCTCGGCAACATGTGAGCGCCGGGGGCTGTCGCTCAGGAAGCGAG
>JANYHQ010000385.1 GCA_025358985.1 Acidimicrobiales bacterium | reverse complement strand
GATGATGAGTTGGATGGCCAGTGCCCGGCGCACCGAATCCGCCGACGGCGTGGTTACCGCTTCGTCGTAGGCGTTGGTGTGGAGACTGTTGCAGTTGTCGTAGATGGCGCACAGCGCCTGCAAGGACGTGCGGATGTCGTTGAAACTCATCTCCTGTGCATGCAATGAGCGCCCTGATGTTTGAATGTGATACTTCAATCGCTGCGATTTGTCTGCTGCGCCGTAACGATCACGCAGAGCAATGGCCCAAATACGGCGGGCCACCCGGCCCATGACGGTGTACTCGGGATCCATACCGTTGGAGAAGAAGAAGGAGAGATTGGCTGCAAACTCGTCAATTTTCATTCCACGAGCCAGATACGCCTCCACGTAGGTGAAGCCATTGGCGAGGGTAAACGCTAATTGACTAATGGGATTGGCCCCGGCTTCAGCGATGTGGTAACCGGAAATGGACACAGAGTAGAAGTTGCGTACTTCATGCTGCACAAACCATTCCTGGATGTCGGCCATCATGCCCAACGAGAACTCCGTGGAGAAGATGCAGGTGTTCTGGCCCTGATCCTCCTTGAGGATGTCGGCTTGCACCGTGCCGCGCACCTGGCGCAGTGCCCGGGTACGCAACTCGGTACGTTCATTTTCGGTGACCGGGCGTTTGTGCTCGGCCTCGAAGCTGTCCACCAATTGATCAATGGTGGTGTTCATGAACATCGCCAGCAACGTGGGGGCAGGCCCGTTGATGGTCATTGATACCGAGGTGGTGGGGTCGCACAGGTCGAAGCCTCCGTACAACACCTTCATGTCGTCCAACGTGGCAATGGAAACTCCGGAGTTTCCCACCTTGCCGTACACATCGGGACGCACGTCGGGATCGAAGCCATACAACGTCACCGAGTCGAAGGCGGTGGACAGGCGTGTAGCTGGCATACCTTCGGCCAACAGGTGGAATCGTTGGTTGGTACGAGCCGGGCCGCCTTCGCCAGCAAACATACGAGCCGGATCCTCACCCTCACGTTTGAACGGAAACACCCCTGCAGTGAACGGGAATCGACCGGGCAGATTCTCCGAACGCAGCCATCGGGTGAGGTCTCCCCGGTCACCGAAACGGGGTAACGCCACACGGGGCACCTTGGTGCCCGACAACGACTCTCGGCGCAACACTGTGGTCGTGGTACGGCCGGCGGCGGTGGACACCAGTTCGTCGCCCGAGAGCTCGGCCACCGTGGTGGGCCACTCATCCAGAAGGGCCTGTACGGACGGCTGGATGGCTTGGCCCGCGTGGGCCACCAGTGCAGGCAACGTATGGGGGGCGTCGGCCCCGAACGTCTCCCCCGCCCACACCAACCGGTCCAGTTCACGCACGTGTTCGGCCTGCACCTCCGTCACTGCGTGGTAGGCCCGCACTGCTTCGGCGATCTCACCCAAATACCGCGCCCGGGCGCTGGGTACCAGTACCGACACGGAACTCGGCGCACGGCGCCCGGTGACGGGTAGTACCCCCGGAGTGGCCGCCAGTCCATGTTCTTGCAGCAAGCCCACAAGACACTGATAGAGCGCCGTGACTCCATCGTCGTTGAACCGTGAGGCGATGGTGCCGAACACCGGCATGTCGGTGGGGGCCTGGTCGAACGCCTGGCGGTTGCGCACCATTTGGCGTTGGACGTAACGCAGCGCATCCTCGGCACCGCGCCGTTCGAACTTGTTCACCGCAACGGCATCGGCAAAGTCAAGCATGTCGATTTTTTCCAACTGTGAGGCCGCGCCGAACTCGGGCGTCATGACATACAACGATACGTCCGCATACGAAACGATGCCGGCGTCACCCTGACCGATACCGGGAGTCTCCACAATCACCAGATCGAACCCGCTGGCGCGACACGCTGCGATGGCATCAGGCAGATACGTGGGCACCTCGGATGCGGACTTACGAGTGGCCAACGAACGGAAGAAAATGCCATCGCCGTCGATGGCATTCATCCGGATACGGTCGCCCAGTAGTGCCCCGCCACCACGGCGACGACTGGGGTCGATGGCCAGTACTGCGATACGGAGTTTGTCTTGCTGATCGAGTCGGAAACGTCGGATGAGTTCGTCTGTGAGCGATGACTTGCCCGAGCCGCCGGTTCCGGTGATGCCGAGCACGGGCGCACCGGATCGTGCTGCCGCTTGGCGAATGGGGGCCAGCAATTCCTCCGACAGCGTCCCCGCTTCCACTCCGGTGATGAGTCGTGCCAGGTTGGCGTGTGAGCCCCCCAGTGCGGCCTCTACCGTTGCCGCAGTGGGTACAGGCGGAGCCGTGTCGCACTCGGCCACCATCGTGGCAATCATGCCCACCAGACCCAGCCGTTGGCCGTCTTCTGGCGAGAAGATGCGGGCCACACCATAGGCATGCAGTGCGGCGATCTCACTCGGCACAATGACGCCACCACCACCGCCGTACACCCGTACATGCCCGTATCCGCTTTCGCGTAGGCGGTCTACGAGGTACGTGAAGTACTCCATATGGCCACCCTGGTACGACGACAGAGCCACGCCCTGTACGTCTTCCTCCACCACGGCGCGCACCACCTCTTCCACCGAGCGGTTGTGGCCCAAATGGACCACCTCCACGCCCTGGGACTGCAGTAGGCGACGCATGATGTTGATGGAAGCGTCGTGACCGTCGAACAAGCAGGTGGCGGTGACGAAGCGAACGGCGTTGAGGGGTGCAACCGGGTCCATGGTGAACGGTACTGCGCGCAGCCGCCTCCTAGCTACTTTGACGTCCAAGTACTTTTCAGGCGGCCGGGTCGCAACCGGAGGGCGTCGGGAGGCCGGGCGAGCACCGAAGCAAAGCGGAGAAGCGCAGCCCCAGTGTGGCGGCCGGGTCGCTTAGCGGTCGCGTCGCTGGGAGCGCAGTCGCGGCGCCCAGCGTGCCAGCGCTGCGCCGCACCTGCGGGCTGGACGCCGCGAGCGCCGATGGCCGGACCTATCGTTACTCGGTGCCCACCAAAGCAACGCTGTCGTTTGATCCCATTGCGGAGGCCCATCGCCAGTGGGTGGACCACGATTGGGCGCCTTCGGCCGACGGTATGGCCCTCATCACCTCGGTCATCCGGGTACAGCAGGTGTTTCTGGCCCAGGTGGAAGGGGTTTTGCGCCCGCTGGGGCTTACCTTTGCCCGTTACGAACTGCTGATGCTGCTGCTGTTCACCCGAACCGGCATGCTGCCGCTGGGCAAGATCGGCGCCCGCCTCCAAGTCCACGCCGCCAGCATCACCAACGCAGTCGACCGCCTCGAAGCTGATGCACTGGTAGAGCGCCAACCGCATCCCAGCGATGGGCGCGCCACGTTGGCCCGCATCACCCCGCTCGGCAAAACCGCCGCCCGTAGGGCCACCACCCAACTGAACGAGCAGGTGTTTTCCAAACTGTCACTGTCGGCCACCGAGCAGCGATCGCTATTTTCTAGCCTGCAAACTGTCAGGTCCAGAGCAGGCGATTTCACCGTGCCACTCGACAAGAGGCGACAGGCGTGAGCACCGGACACGGCCACTGCCACGGTGCTGCGCAGCTTCGCCCCGGCCGCACGTCGCTACGGGTCCGACGCATTCTGTGGGCTGTCACCCTGCCGCTGCTGCTGGCCAATATCTTGGCCCCTGCCGTGATGTGGCCGCACGCTGACACCAGCACTACGTCGCTGTCGTCGCCAGCCGCCACACCCGCATTACTCGCCGCCGTTGTCACCGGTCTTGATTTCGGTCCGTGCACCGCCGGCACCGACACCGAAACCGGCGTCACCGATTGCAACATCGTGGCCATCCGCATCACGGGTGGCGCGGATAAGGGGTCAACCGCGACGTTCACCGTGTCGCCGATAGCTGGCATCAGGTTGCAGCGCGGGAACCGTATCTACGTAGACCGGATCGACATACCGGCCGCGGACGGAACCACTACGCCCACATACGGATTCTACGAGTTCCGACGAGAGACGCCATTGTTGCTGCTGGGGCTGGCCTTCGCCGTGGTGGCGGTCCTCGTTGGCCGTCGACAGGGGATCAGAGCACTGCTGGCTCTGGTGCTCTCGCTGGGGGTGCTCATCAAGTTCATGCTGCCTGCCATCATCGACGGACGCAGTCCGCTGCTGGTGGCTCTGGTGGGGGCCTCGGCCGTGATGTTCTTGGCCCTATACCTGTCCCACGGGGTGAACACCCGGACCACCACGGCGGTGCTCGGCACAGTGGCGTCGTTGGGCATCACCGGCCTCTTGGCCACGCTGGCGGTGAATGCGGCCCACTTCACCGGATTGTCCGGCGAGGAGTCCTCGTATGTACGAGCCACCGCCGGACAAATCGACCTCCGTGGTCTGCTGCTGGCCGGCATCATCATCGGGGCGTTGGGTGTGCTCGATGACGTCACGGTCACCCAGGCCTCAGCCGTATGGGAGTTGCATCACGCCAACCCCACCGGGGGGTCTTGGCCGCATACCACGCCGCAATGCGTATTGGCCGTGACCACATCGCGTCGGTGGTCAACACCCTGGTGTTGGCCTACGCCGGCGCGGCATTACCGCTTCTGATCCTGTTCACCCAAGCGGGCACACCGCTGGGTGAGGTGTTCAATGGGGAGTCGGTGGCCACGGAGCTCGTACGGATGTTGGCCGGCAGCATTGGTCTCATGGCCGCCGTGCCGATCACCACCCTGCTGACGGCGGCGTTGGTGTCACTTGACGCACCGGCCTGATCGTCACTCAGTTTGGACGTGCAGATGTATAGCCACTACGTCCTGTTTCACTTGGCGACCGAACATCGATTTCACCCTGTCCGCCACCTTGGTGAGTCCGAACTGCCAGCCGTACTTGGTGGCCAACGCCCGTTCTACTGCGGTAATTGCTTCGGCTGAGGCAAGGACTTCCCCCGTACCGGTGTAGGTACTGGCGCCCGGTTTTACCCGACCCCGGAAGTCACATACCCGGACCTCCACTGCAGGGTTGTGATGCAGCCGCTTTGTTTTCCATGCCACGTGACCGGTGGTGAAGGCGTACGCACCACCGGTTCCGGTGATCCACACTGCGGAGGCCACGCCGGTGCCGTTGCGCTTGAACGTGGCGAGCGAGATGTATCGGGCGGAGTCCAGTTCGTTGTTCATTTGTCGACCGTCACCATACTGTCGTCACCGCGTCAACAACGCCTCAAGTGCTTCCTCCACCGCTACGCCGTCGATATTTTGATCGGCGGTGATGCGGCTGAGATAGGTAAGTGACACCTCACCGCTCTCCACCGAACCACCGTCGGTTTCAATGGGTAGATCCACCGCCTGACCCCAAGCCATTCGCACCTTGAAGGCCCCCTCGTGACCCAGTTTGGGTTCAAGCACCACCGACGCCAAGGCGCGGGGCGGAAGAATTCCCACACTGGTGCGCCGCCATCCCTTCATGTCTTCGATGGCAAGGTTGGGGACATTGAGATTCACCACCACCGCAGCGGTCGGCAGGTTGGCCACCAACGCACCCACCACCACCTCGGCCACCGCCGCTGCTGACTCCCATCGTTGGGCACCGAGGACTTCATCGGCTCCCTGGCCCTCCACGCCCGAGCCCTCCACGCACTGACTCACTGCCACCGCGCTCACCAAGCCGTTGCGAGCGGTGAGCGCAGCCCCGATGGTGCCCGAGTGATACACCGATCGACCCACATTGGCGCCCGGGTTGACGCCCGAAACCACGAGGTCGAACGGGTCCCCAAATGCCCCGAGCCGGGAGAACATCACACACAATGCCGGAGGTCCGGTGACCGCCCACGCCTCATCGATACCATCGACGGCGACCCGGTGGATCTCGGGTTGCATCAGATGCAGTGCGCCCAGCGCCGCACCCGCTCCCGAATACTCGCTGTCGGGGGCGGCGATCACCACGTCACCGTGGCGGCGCATGGCCCGGGCCAGCACGTGGAGGCCGAGCGAGTCGATTCCGTCGTCGTTCGTGAGCAATATCCGCATGGCCGCGGTAATAGCACCCGTGGACCTGCCTGCCAGACTCAGTGGGTGAGCCGAGGAACCTTGCGCGTCTATCTGGGTGCCGCACCCGGTGTGGGCAAATCGTTCGCCATGCTCAGCGAGGCACAGCGGCGCCGCGAGAGGGGCACCGATGTGGTGATTGGGTCGATGGCCAGCCACGGCCGGGCCCCCATCGAGCAACTGGCCACGGGGTTGGAATCGGTGGCGGTGAACGGTGCATTGGATCCTGCCGCCGTGCTCCATCGCCATCCTGCTCTGGTGTTGATCGATCAGTTGGCGGCGCCCGGTACCCTAAGCGCACATACAAAGAGGTGGGAGGACGTCAACGATTTCCTCGATGCCGGCATCGACGTCATCACCACGGTCAACATCAACCAGTTGGAATCACTGCGAGATGTAGCAGCCACCATCACCGGGGTACGGGCTGAACACACGGTGCCGGACGCCTTCGTGCGCTCCGCCGACCAAGTGGAGTTGGTGGACATGGCGCCCGAAGCACTTCGCCGCCGCCTCGCACACGGCAACGTCTACCCGGCCGAGCAGGTTGACGCCGCCCTCGCCCATTTTTTCCGGATAGGCAACCTCGGTGCGCTGCGCGAGTTGGCGCTGTCGTGGCTTGCTGATCAGGTGGAGGATTCCCTCGACGATTACCTCGACGCACACAACATCGAGGCGGCTTGGGAAACCCGGGAACGGGTGGTGGTGGCCATCACGGGGGCGGTGGGTGCCGACATGGTGATCCGGCGCGCCGCACGGCTCGCTCGCCGCGGCCGAGGAGCACTCATTGGTGTGCATGTGGTTCCGGAAGACGGGTTCACTAGTCGGGCCGGAGACGAGCTGAGCGCGCAACGGGCTCTGCTGGGGGAACTCGGTGGCACTTATCACGAAGTAGTCGGCGACGACATCGGCGCCGCGTTGGTGGAGTTCGCCCGTACCGAGAAGGCCACGCAGGTGGTGATCGGAGCCAGCCGACGTTCGCGTTGGGAGCATCTGCGGCGGGTGTCTGTGGTGCAGGACGTGTTGCGTCGAGCAGGGCCACTCGACGTCCATGTCATTGCCGGGCCGGACACGATGCGCCCACCGTTGCTGGTACGCCTGCGGGGTCGCAGCGCGCTCTCACGCAGACGGGTGCTGGCCGCTTGGGTATTGCTGTTCATTGGACTGCCCGGCCTCACGTTCACGTTGAGGCGTTTTCCTGCCCACGTTGGTCTGTCTGCGGTGCTGCTCATATTCCTGGTGTTGGTGATGGGAACGGCAACGGTGGGTGGATTTGCACCCGGCTTGGCCGCCGCCTTCGGCGCTTTCCTGCTGTCGAATTGGTACTTCGTACCGCCCCGCCACACCTTTGCCATCACCGGGCCCGAGAATCTCGTTGCTCTAGTGGTGTTCGTAGCGGTCGGCGCCACCGTGAGCACGCTGGTGGACCGGGTGGCAACGGGCTCGCGAGACGCGTTGCGAGCTCGAGCCGAGGCCGAGGTTCTTGCGCGCACCACCATCACCATGGCGGGAGAATCCGACCCCCTCGATCATCTGGTGGGTCAATTGCTCACCACCTTCTCCGTGGGAGGAGTGTCGTTGTTGTCGAGGGTCGGACAGGACTGGGCGGTGGACGCGTCAGCGGGTCACAACATTCCCCGAACCCCCACCGACGGCACATCACTGGCGCTCGACCCGCTCGGAAATCACGTACTCGTCCTGGCCGACGCTGAGCTCTCGGCTGACGATCATCGCTTTCTGCGCACCGTGGCCGGTCAGTTGTGGCTGGCCATGGAGACCCGCCGTCTTCAGGCAGCGGCCTCGCATGCCGATGCCCTGAACGAAACCAACGCGCTCAGGACGGCCATGCTGCAGGCCGTGTCCCATGATCTGCGTACGCCGCTGTCATCGATCAAGGCATCAGCCACCAGCCTCCTCTCCGATGAAGTGGCCTGGACGCAAGAGGAACGCCACGATCTACTCTCGATGATCGACGAGGAAGCTGACCGGCTCAATCGGCTGGTGGGCAACCTTCTCGACATGAGCAGGTTGCAGGCCGGGGCCGTACGGGTATCGCTGTCGCCACTGTCCGTTGACGAAATAGTGGAACGTGCCCTCGTCAGCCTTGGACGGCTGGCGGTCGAACCTGTCGTTGACGTAGACGAAGCGATCCCGCTCATCAGCGGAGACAGTGCGCTACTCGAACGGGTGGTGGCCAACGTCATCAGTAACGCATTGGTGTGGTCGCCGCCGCAGTCACCGGTCCGAGTGGAGGGACGCCTCGTAGGGGCCTTTGTGCACCTGCGAGTGATCGATCGCGGTCCCGGCATACCTATGGCCCAGCGAGAGGCGGTGTTCGAACCTTTCCAGCGACTCGGTGATCGCAGTAGCGCCGCCGGCGCTGGACTCGGGTTGGCCATCGCACGGGGATTTACCCGTGCTATCGGAGGTGACGTGGAACTCGACGACACCCCAGGTGGCGGACTCACGGTCACCATCCTTCTCCCGGAGATTCCAGTATGAGTCGCATTCTCATCGTGGATGACGAACCACAAATCCGTCGCACCCTGAGTCTGTCCCTCCGCGCTCACGGCTACGACGTGGATGTTGCCGAGGACGGGGTGCGAGCACTGTTGCTGGTGGCCGCCAACAACCCGGACGCGGTGCTACTCGATCTTGGTCTTCCGGACATCGACGGGGTGGAGGTGCTGCGCCAATTGAGAAAACACTCGCGTGTCCCCGTGGTGATTCTCTCTGTTCGCGACCAAGACGATCACAAGGTAGAGGCGCTCGATGCAGGGGCCGACGATTACGTCACCAAACCATTCAGCATGCCCGAGCTTCTGGCCCGGCTGCGCGCCGCCGTACGACGCCATCAACCCCCTCCCGACGACCCGGTGCTGAAAACGGCCCATTTCCGTTTGGACCTTGTTGACAAGGTGGCCACCGTGGCTGGCACCGATGTGCATCTCACCCCTACAGAGTGGGGCTTGGTTGAACTCCTGGTCCGCAATCCGGAGCGCTTGGTGACTCAACGCGAGCTCTTGGAGCACGTATGGGGTCCCAGCACACCCCATGAAACTGGTTATCTACGCGTGCATATGGGTCACGTCCGCCGCAAGCTTGAACCCCTCACCTCACGGCCTCGCTATTTCGTGACCGAGCCGGGTATGGGGTACCGCTTTCATCCCTCCCCCGACGCGGGCGGACCACCGGTTAGTGATGAGGGCCAGTGAGTGTTTCCACTGGCCCGGTGAACTCGAACATGGGGTTGATCATTGCCATCTTGGCGTGATGCATTGCCACCATGCCCTCGGCCTGCAGACGAGCACCAACCCGCACACCCTCGATATGGCGACGACCGAGGAAGACCAACGTGAGCGTTCCTGTGTCATCCACAATGGTGCACTCAAGGCTCGGCGTTCCTCCCCACGGTTGGACCCGGACAGCTCGTACCCGCCCAGCCACAGTGGCTCGCTGACGAGCTTGCGCTTGGGAAATTCGGGTTCGATTCTCTGGCAGCTCGGAAGACGTCGCCAACTGCACCGTGGGGCGGCACTCGGCGGATTCGGTCGCCTGAGGCCGGGACGCGGTCAGCAACTCTGACGCCATCGATGCCTCTACGGCAGGCGGGCGGGCGCCAAGGTGATACGGAACAATGGTGACGTTGCAGTGCGGTATGTCACTGAGCACTTGGACGATCGATTTCGACGAATGGTCGTGCAACAGGCGGTGCCATGTCCGGGTGTATTCGCGTCGTGGGATGAGCACGCTCAACTCGGTACGGCCATCGGCCACCAACTCGGCTGCAACCTCGGCGGTCGCCCGTGTGAGCCGCCGATCCGTGCATTCGATGATGTCCAATGCAATGCGGTCGAACCCCAGCGAACGCCACTGTTCGGCCAGGAGTTGGCTTTTCCACGGATCGAGGTCGAAGTGAACAGCTCGGAAATCGTAGGGATTGAGGGCCCGGCCGTACTGGATGGCTCGAGCCGCCGCCACGTCGAGCTCATCCACCAATACCACCACTGAATGGTGTCGTAACGCAGAAGCAGCCGCCGCCCTCGGTGCATCCTCAGCCAATTCTTCGGCC
>JANYHQ010000336.1 GCA_025358985.1 Acidimicrobiales bacterium | reverse complement strand
CCCACCACGAATTCTGCGACGAGAACGGCCGGGGTCCTCTCGACAACCCAACTCGTGGCAAAATTCACTCGCCCACCACGAATTTTGCTACGAGAACGCAAGCCCTGGGGGCTCAGTCGGGCCAGGCGGCGCGCAGGCGCTCAGCGCTGCGCTCCAGGGACTCTGGCACCACCCGCACCTCGGCCACCGACGTCATGAAGTTGGTGTCACCGTTCCACCTCGGCACCACATGAATATGGAGATGGCCGGGGATACCCGCCCCCGCCGCCCGTCCCAGATTGGCGCCCACATTGATGCCCTCGGGCGCATAGGCCGCAGTCACCGCCCGTACCGCGGTGGTCACCAGCGCCCACAGTGACGTGTGCTCCTCGGCGGTCAACTCCTCCAGGGCCCCCACATGGCGTACCGGCATACACATGAGATGCCCGGACGAATATGGGTACGCGTTGAGTATGGCCAGTACCGGACCACTGCGACCCACAATGTGGGTGTCGACATCAGCTAAGCCGCTGGCCAGGATGCGGCAAAACACGCACCGCTCCCCCGCCTCGGCGGCGATGCCAAGGGACGCATCATCACGCTCCTCCCTCGTGGCCTGGGCGATGTACTCCCCCCGCCATCCCGCCCACAGACGGCCGAGGGTCACGAAGCCACCTCGGTAGTGCCTGTTTTGTTGGCGATGTCGGCCAGTACGCGATCCCGGAACGCCTCCACGCCCACGCCTCGCTCCACGTCCACCCCACGGGCATTGACCCCTACCGTATGGGCACTTACGTCGTCGTCGCCCACCACCAGCACATACGGCAGCTTCTCCAGCTTGGCTTTGCGGATGCGGCCTCCCAATGCTTCCGACGCATCCACCACATCCACCCGGATGCCGGCTGCCCGTAACCCATCAGCCACTACGTGCGCATATGAGTCGTGATCATCACGAACACCCAATACACGTACTTGTACAGGAGCCAACCACGTGGGGAAGGCGCCCGCATAGTGCTCCAGCAACACACCGAAGAAGCGCTCGATGGAGCCAAACAGGGCTCGATGCAGCATCACCGGCTGCTGGCGGGTATTGTCGGCCGCCACGTACTCGAGGTCGAAACGCTCCGGCATGTTGAAGTCGTACTGGATGGTGGACAGCTGCCACTTGCGACCGATGGCATCGCGCACATCGATGTCGATCTTGGGACCATAGAAGGCGGCGTCACCCTCCTTGATCTTGTAGGAGATGCCTTCACTCTCCACCGCTTCACGCAGATAGCGGGTGGCCGTTTCCCAGCCCTCATCGGTGCCTACCGACTTGTCCGGGTCACGGGTGGACAGGTTGGCCTCAAAGTCATGAAAACCGAATGCGCGCAGCAGATCCAGTACGAAACGCAGCAAGGACTTGATTTCATCGGCCACTTGATCCTGCGTACAGAAGATATGCGAATCGTCCTGCGTGAAGCCCCGAATGCGCATGAGGCCATGCAGAGTGCCAGCCCGTTCGTAGCGGTACACAGTGCCCAGTTCGAATAGCCGCATAGGCAGCTCACGATAGGAACGCTGCCGGGCATCGAAGATGAGGCAGTGCATGGGGCAATTCATGGGCTTGGGGTAGTAGACGCCGTTGTCCATTTCCATGGGCGGGTACATACCGTCTTTGTAGAAGCCCAGATGGCCGGACGTTTCAAACAGCTTGGCGTTGGCCAAATGCGGTGTGTAGGCAAACTCGTAGCCGCCGTTGGCGTGGCGCTCCCGGGAGTAGTCCTCCATGGTCTTGCGGATGATGGCGCCCTTGGGATGCCATACCGCCAGCCCACCACCGAGGAGTTCCGACGGAAAGCTGAGTAGATCCAACTCCACCGCCAACTTACGATGGTCGCGCTTCTCGGCTTCTTCCAACTGATGCAGGTGATCGGCCAGAGCCTGCTTGGACTCCCAGGCCGTGCCGTAGATGCGCTGCAGCATGGGCAGCTTCTCGTTACCCCGCCAGTAGGCGCCCGCCACCCGCATCAGCTTGAAGTGCCCCAGCCGCTTGGTGGATGGCACGTGGGGGCCGAGGCACAAATCCACGAACTCGGGGCTGTTGCGATAGAAGCTCACCACCGTGGCACCACCCCCCTCGGCTGCGTCCTCGGCCCCACCCACACCCCGGATGATCTCGGCCTTGTATGGCTGGTCGGCAAATAACGCCAACCCGTCGGCCTGGTTCAGCTCGCCCCGGGTGAAGGGTTGATCCAACGCCATGATGGCGCGCATGGCCGCCTCGATCCGCTCCAGGTCGGCCTCTACGAAGCGGGCGCCGCCGGGCAGTTCGAAGTCGTAATAGAAACCATTGTCAATAGCTGGACCAATGGCGTACTTGGCCCCGGGCCACATGGCGGTGACCGCCTGAGCCAACACATGGGCGGTGGAGTGACGCAGTACATGACGGCCCTCCTCGGTGCCTTCGGTGATGATGGCCACCGACGCCCCATTGGGCAGCACACGGTTGAGATCCCATTCGTGACCGTCCACCACCGCCGCCAATGCCGCCTTGGCCAAGCCCCGGCCGATGGATGCCGCCAGGTCTGCGGTGGTGGCGCCGACGTCCAACTGTTTGGGTGAACCATCGGGGAGAGTGACCGTGATCTGCGACATTGGGCCACGTTACCGCCGGTCCGAGTGAGCCCAACGACCCATTTTCGTCACTCTGGGCGCGGGATTCACACACTTTGATGAATGCATTTGACCTAGAGGCGTCGATTCTGACCTCATGGCTGAACCGTTGCCGAGGTGGAAAACATGCTGAATCGGGCTTCACGTGTGCCGAGCGCGTTCCGACTCAAGCTGCGAGCCCGGCTATTGCCGCGCCTCGCAGAGAACGGCGTGGCCGCCGTGGAGTTCGCCATTGGCGCGCTCCTACTCATCATCATG
>JANYHQ010000319.1 GCA_025358985.1 Acidimicrobiales bacterium | reverse complement strand
CCACTATTGCGGTGCTCGGTGCGCGTGCCGTCAACATCCTCAACTGAGCCATGCTGCATGGCAAAGGCTCCCGTACGACGCAGTGGCCGACGGGAGCGGAGCAGCCCTAGATCAGCCAGCGCCAGGAGTTCCCTATCCCCGGGCCCATTTCCGTATGCGGTGATCACCGTGGTGTCACGTGCCAGGCCGTTGAGGTCCATCCACTGCAGCACCATTCGTACCTTTTCCGCTCGGCGGACATTTGATCCGGTCAAGTTTCCCGTTGCCCGATTGTCGGAGTCGTATTCGATCTGCGTACAGAGCACCGCGTCGAAGGCCATGATGGCACGCAGCGGTTCCAGGTAAACGTCGAGCGACGCGCTGACGAGCACCAAGACGGCGCCCTGTTGGCGGTGCCGTTCCAGTTCCTGCACTGCATCGTCGAGCAGGCGTTGGTCAACCAAATGTTGGGCAAACGAAGCGCCGATGTCACCAAGGTAAAGTTGGCTGCGACCAAGCACACATTGACGCAGTAAGGACGCTTTTAGCGCATTCCGCCCAATCCGGCGTTGGCGGACGACCTGGATGGAGGCGCTCAGCATGGCCGCAAACAATGAACGTCGAGACCCTCTGATCTGAAGAAGGAAGGGCAGTAGTGAGTCGCCCGCAGCCAGCGTCCCGTCGAAGTCGATGAGAACGAGTGGCCTCGGCAAATTGGTGCTCTGTTTGGTGTTGTGCACAACCAGCCTTGACTGGACAGCGATTCTGTCAGGACACCAGGCTACCGAGAAGGAACACTGTGAGGGTTGCAAGGGCTGTCAACTGGAGGATTCGGTCACGGATGAGTCGCTCCGGGCGAGAAGCTCCACCGCCAATGGCTATCTGCATGTAGCGCGCTATTGCCAGTGTTGCCGTGAGTACCACAATCGCCGCCCAAATCTCCTCGAGGTGGGGTCCACCCTTTCCGATGCTGGCCCAAGTCACCAAGCTGATGAACAGGATGCCGGCCGAACCAGCGAGCAGTCGGCTGGTGACAGCGTCTCGGTACGTAGCCAGTGCCTTGCGGTGAGCAACTGCATCGCCACCGAGTTCATGGACCTCGCCACGTCGCTTGCCAGCGGCCACCATCACCGATCCGGCGCCAACTGCCATCAAGAACCAAACAGACACCGTGGTGTGCGTGGCGGTGGCACCGATGAGTACCCGCACCACGAATCCAGCCGCAATGATGGCGATGTCGACGATGGGGATTTGTTTCAGTTTGGTGCTGTACGCCACTGTCAGTACTACGTATATGGCCAGAGTGAATCCGGCGCCACGGTTCACGAGAAGTCCCAGCACTGGAGCCAAGGACAACAGCACCGCGGCGACAGCCACCGCCGCCGAACGACTGATACGACCGTCAGCAATGGGACGCAGCCGCTTCACCGGATGTAGGCGATCAACAGGCGCGTCGATGGCATCGTTGAGCAGGTATGTGCCACTGGCCGCCATACAGGCCAGAGCGACGGCTGCACATAGCTGCAACAGAATGAGAGCAGAGAATCGAAGCGCGGCGAATGACGCCGTGGTTACAAGCACTGCTTTGGACCACTGGTGCGGACGAATGGCCTGGATCCACGCATTGGACCGGACCCGCGTCAAGCGGGACACGGGTAGCGCGTCATTTACGTCAGGTAAGTGCATGACAGGGAACGCGCTCATCGTTGTGTCACGGTGATGCCTTCACGCTTCGCGGCGCTGCGCTCACCCGGACGCGCCAACGTTGATGTCATGGTGCGAGGGTACGGATCGGCTGGTGAGACCACGGAGAAGTTCGGTAAACGGCGGGTGAGACGACAGTCAAATGATTTCCGTGGCGCCCGCCGGGTGGTGTCAAAGGATGGGGTTAGTGTCCGCATCGCCCACGAGAATCAACGATGACTGGTGTGTGAAGCTATGGCCGATCAATCCGCAGAGGCACCCAACCCGGCACTGACCGTGGTGATTGTTGGGGTCACCGGTGATCTCACCCGTCGCTTGCTTTTCCCTGCGTTGCACCGTTTGGTGGCTATGGGACAACTCGGCGCTGACACCCGAGTGGTTGGATACGCCATCGATGACTGGACCACCGCTCAGATGGTGACCCATCTCCATGATGGCGTGGGCGAATTCGGTGACGGCGTGGACGAAGCCGTGTGGC
>JANYHQ010000317.1 GCA_025358985.1 Acidimicrobiales bacterium | reverse complement strand
TTTGACATGAGGCCATGGTCATGGGGTCGCGGGCGTAGATGTTGGCAATGCCAGTGGCCAACTTCAGATCGGTGGTGGCTGACAGCATCAGCGTGGCGGCCACGAACGGATCACGGCCCACTGCTTCGGGGATCCACAACGCGCTAAATCCCAACTCCTCCACCACTCGGGCCGCCTGTTGCGCCACGGCACTGGGATGGGCGTCGAGCACACCCGTCCAGATCCCAAATCTCCCGATGTCAACCGTTGGCTTCGTCATATGGCTGACGGTAGCGCTGTCCGCTCCTCAGGTGGGCGCCCCCCGATGCCGATGTACCCGCTGGAGGTGTTCTGATGATCAGACTTCGTCGCTGGATCGCGCTCGGTACGGTCCCCATCGTGGTTCTCGGCGGCTTGGCGCCTGCCACCGCCCGGACGCGCAAGAAGCGCGCCCGCACCACGACCACCGCCGTCGCTCTGAAGACGCCCCCATCACCAACCAACGCTCCCCCGGTCGTCGTCGGCGCCTCCATTGGCGGATGCGCAGTTCGCCCTCCGACCGACCCATGGAACCAGGATGTCAGCGCACTGAGCATCCATCCAATGTCAGCCAAGTGGATAGCCGCCATCAACGGCGGTGGCACCCGCAACGTGCATCCCGATTTCGGCTCCAACCCCGACTATGGAATCCCGTTCACGGTGGTGCCAGCCGGGCAACCACCACTACCTGTGCGTTTCACGGACTATGGCGATGAGAGCGACCCGGGGCCGTATCCCATCCCGCTCAATGCCAAGATCGAGGCCGGCAGTGATCGTCATGTGTTGGCGGTGCAACAGGGCACCTGCAAGCTGTATGAGTTGTACAACGCTTCTGTGGTCAATGGTGCGTGGCAGGCATCATCGGGGGCGGTATGGGACCTCAACACTTCCGCTCTACGTCCCAAGGGTTGGACATCAGCCGATGCGGCAGGGCTACCCATCCTGCCTGGACTGGCCCGATTCGACGAGATTCGTAGTGGCGCCATCACCCATGCGCTGCGAGTCACCGCGCCACAAACCCAGCGCGCATACATCCATCCGGCCACGCACTTTGCGGGCAAGGCGGACCCTTCACTGCCACCCATGGGCGCCCGCATTCGTATGCGCGCAGATTTTGATACAAGTGGTTACAAAGGTGATGCGTTGGTGTTACTCACGGCGCTGAAGCGCTACGGCATGATCGTGGCGGACAACGGCAGTCCATGGTTCATCACCGGCTCCACCGACAGCCGCTGGGACGATGATGATCTGAACCAGTTGAAGAACGTCCCCGGTACCGCATTCGAGGTGGTGGACACCGGTCCCCTCACGACGCAGTGATGTACGTCAGGCGAGGTCGACCTTGCACTGGTCATTGACCACACCGAGGACCTTCATGACGGCGACCCCCGCCTTGGCGCCTGTTTCGTAGTGCTTGGCCATGGCCTCGAAGTCTGCTTTGGATGCCGCCGGTGCCATTTTCTCGATGCGGCGTAGGCCAGCCACCTTGATCGCCCCGAGAGCCTTGAGGTCATTGGGTTTCTTCGCATAGGCCGCCGTGTACTGGCGTTGTACGCCACCACCTTCTTGCAGAAGGCGGTCTGGGGCACGGTCGTGCCTGCGGCAATGGCCTGTCCCACACCTGTGCCGGTGATGAGCGTAGCGGCCACAACGGCAACGGCAGAGGCGGAACGGAAACAGTTCATGAGGGATTCGCTTTCGGCGCAGTGAGTCGTAGGTGTCGTATGTCGTAGGTGTACAGATGTTGTCATCGGAGCTTGGTGATGCGGACCCGACCATCCGAGGTTTGTCCCATCGTGCAGGTCACCGACCCGGCGCCGGGGAGCTCGGTGCCGCAGTCGTACACCGCTCCCGGCGCCGCCACCACGTCCCCCGGCTTCAGCACCCATGACGACACGGGCAGCTCCTGTAAGCCAAATGTGGACAGGTCACGGGCCGGGATGACGAAGGGCTGGGGTGCCAGTGGATCGCGGAACTTCGAGGTGAGGTTGTCTTGTTCCGAGTAGCAATACGGGTTGCCGTAGTCATGCAGTCCGAGCGGACCGGATCCATCCACTTCGAACTGGCACCCGCCCCTGTCGTCCACTCCGATGGAATCGCCGATCAACGAACTCCTGTCCGGATTCACCGTTGCCGCAAACGAGTACTCGGTCACACCTTGCTTGTTCACCGCCCGTACCACCGATAGCGCGCGATTCACCAGCGCCCCCTTCTGCCTGGTCGACTGGTCCAGATCTCCAATGAGCGCCCGGAAGGGGATCGTGTCGGTGCACGAGGCGTCGTGGGGAGAGCAGCCGCCGCCGATGATCTCGGCGGAGTCCGGTCCGGTGAGGTTGTGCACCGCCTCCCATCGAGCGATCCCACCTGGGACACGATCACCGGGTTGTCGTCGGCCAGGCGTGGGTGGATGGTGACCTCCCAGGTGAAGTCCCATCGGAATGCAGCATGATCCAACTCAGTAGCCACGAGCCCCGGCGCACATGGGATGTGGCCCGTGATGCTGGCCGTGCGGTCGAACTTGCCGCTCCCCATGAACTGCACCCGGAAGCGGACCGACGCCGGTAGTGGCGACGATGCCGCTGATGATGCTGTCGTTTTGGAGGTCTCGGCCGCCTTCGTGACTGTTGCCGATGCGCCGGACGCGCGGGAGGCGCCGGAGGTGAGGGTGGCCACCATCATCGTCGCCCCCGCCAGCCCAATGAGCGCGCCGCGCCTCGAACGGGGCAGATTGGTTCGGGCTCGGCGTCGGATCACAGGCATGCGCCAGTGTGCCCATCCAACCTTGGATCTTGCTTGGACGAGCCTGGGACCCGTGTCCGATCTAGCGCAGGCGGTGGGTATGGTCGTGCCCGGTGCGTGTACTGATGCTCGGTCCTATGCAAGCCACAAAGGATCTGGCAGGAGCACCGATCGACCTCGGTCGGCGTCGTCACCGTGAGCTCGTGGCCATCCTTGCCCTCCGTCACCACCGGCCGGTGTCCATCGACGAGCTTGCAGAGTTGCTGTGGGAGGGCTCCCCGCCGGCCGCCGCCGGTGCCACCATCGCCGGATACGTCTCCCTCATCCGTAAAGCACTGGGTGATGACGCCCTCACTACCAGTTTCGGGGCCGGCTATCGGCTCAATCTGCCCGCTGGCCTCGACCTCGACACTGCGGAGCGCCTGGACGCCGATGCGGGACGAGCGGCCTCCCGCAGCAACCAGCCAGAAGCCCTGCGTACGTGGCAGCGGGCGCTGGAGCTGTGGCGAGGGCCCGTGCTCGGAGATCTGGCTGTCTGCCAGTGGGCCACCCCCACGGCCGTGCGCTACGAGGAGCTTCGAGTGCGCATCGCCGAGCAGATCATCGAGCTGCGGCTGGGGCTCGGCCACCATCACCACCTCGTGGCTGAACTCGAGCAGTTGGTTGCCGACCATCCACTGCGCGAACGGCTCTGGGGCCAGCTGATGGTTGCGCTCTATCGCGCCGACCGACAGGGCGAAGCACTGCGCGCATACGGTCGGGTTTCAGCGCACTTGGCCGAACTCCTCGGCATCTCTCCCGGCGCAGGTCTGCGCGACCTCGAAGGGTCCATCCTCCGACAATCCGCGGAACTGCGTTGGACCAACCATGAACCCGCCTTGACACATGCGCATGACACGGTGCGCGACACAGTTCGCGTTGACAGCCGCGAGCCCGACTCCCACACGAACACCTTCGTGGGACGACATACAGCCTTGGCGCGCCTCGACAACAGTTGACGGCGGGTGATGCAGGGCGACGGAGCCATGGTCGGGGTGGCGGGACCGGCGGGCATCGGCAAGACCCGTTTGGCTGCCGAAAGGGGAAAGATCGCCGTCGGGGGCGGACACCGCTTCCTGCGCGGCCGATGCCTCCCGAACGCGGGGATCTTTCAACCGTTCGTGGACATCGTTCGCACGGCGTGGGATAGAGCCGATCACGACGAACGTCGCCACATGATCGGGGAGCGCTCACCCGGATCGCGGAGCACCGGCCCGTACTGTTTCTCATCGACGACGTTCATCTCGCCGATCCCGCGACTGCGTCCCTGATCGACTATTGCATGCAGCGCCCCATCCCTTACGCCCTAGTGGTGCTCACGATTCGTTTCGATGAGCTGGCCGTTTCCCACGACATCACGAGGCTCATCGGTGACGGTGCGGCGCAGGGCCAGATGGAGATCATCGAGCTGGACGGGTTCGACCAACAGGAGGTCAGCCAGATGGTCCAACACCACGGGATCGACCTCGATGAGCACCAGCAGGCGACGCTGTTGCGTCGCAGTGGAGGCAACCCGTTCCTGTGCGCCCAATTGCTGGCCTCCCCCAATGACATCGAGATCCCTCGTGGTGCCGTGGCATTCATACGGGCGCGTATCGATCCGTTGGTGATGTCCACCGATCCGCTTATCGCCGATGTACTCGACACGGCCGCACTGCTCGGACCATCCTTCCCAGTTGACGTCCTTGCCGGTTGTATCAGGGTGGACACCATTGTGTTGTTCGATGCACTGGATCAGATGGCCCGGGTGGGGCTCGTGCACGATGATCCGTCGCAGGCAGGTTGGTTCCAATTCGTTCCTGAGATCGTCCGCGACGTGCTGTTGTTGGGGATGGCGATGTCTCGCCAACGCATCGGGCACCGGCGCATCTCCGAGGCATGGGCGCACGCCCCCGGAGTCGACGCTCACACCCGGGCGAGCCAGGTGGTGCACCACGCATTACAGGCCGGGCCACTTGCGGATCGTCACCGGTTGGCGTCAACCGCGATCGTCGCCGCATGCGCGGCTTTCGATCTCGCAGCGTTCGACGAGGCGCTCGCGCTCTCACAGGCCGGGCTCACGGCGTTCGGAGTAGAGGCCGACTGGACTGATCACGCGGGGCCGTGGCCCACGTGTCCCTTCGACCTCCTCCTGCTCTGCTTCCGAGCGCTCGACTCCCTCGGACGACGCAACGAAGCAATCGCCCAGGCGCACACAGCCCTGGCGTTGGCGCGCCACCTCGGCAATGCCGAACTGACCTGTCGGGCCAATGACGCGTGTATCTACGGGTCCGGTGTCATCGAGCAGGCGTCCAACTTGGATCTCATTGCCGAAACTGCATCCATCATGCAACCCACGATGGATGCCGATCTCCGGGCCCGTCTGCTCACCCATCAGCTCTACGAGTCGACCAACGCCGGCAACATCACCGAGTCACCCAGTCAGCTCGCCGCAGCAGCACTGCAGTTGGTCGACCGGGTGGAAGATCTCCCCGATCGCGTGGAGCTCCTGCAGTGCGTCGCCGAGACACTCGACCCCTCGGACCGGACCCAGTTCGACATGATCGTGGACCGGTGTGAGCAACTGGCGTCGACTCGTCCCACGCACCTCGTGCTGTGGCGCGACGTGACGCACCTGCGCACCAGTCAAAGCACGCGAGACGGCGATGTCGAGGCCATGCGCCGCAGCGTCGATCGACATCGCGAGATCGCACTCTCGGTGCAGCGTGGTCGGATGTTGGCCGCATCCGCGCAGAAGCGAGCATTACTGGCCTACTTCGACGGCGATCTTACTCGGTCGGAACGCTACATCGACGAGATGCTCACCCACGACGACAACCCGGACTATCAGATTGGTTACCTTGCTCATCTCCTCATACTGCGTCGGGACCAGGGCCGCAGCGCCGAGCTCGTGGGCGTGGCCGATGCCCTCCTCGACGGCGCCGC
>JANYHQ010000254.1 GCA_025358985.1 Acidimicrobiales bacterium | reverse complement strand
ACAAGCATCGGCTCGTGTTGCGAGCAGAACTTGCCGTTGTTGTAGATGGACAAACGGGTGGCGCACCCAGGCTCGCGACACATACGTCCCGCTGTGAATTTGCGGGAGGGACGGTCGGAACCGGAGAGCGGCTTGGCGCCTACAGCATGCTCAGACATACTGCTTGGAACCTCCGTGGTGGAGATTCCATTCCCACCGGGTGTCAGCGCAGCGAAGTGTCATAGGTCAACTCCGGAACTGTAGAGCGAGAGCCGAATTCGCTCCGCCAACGAGTCCGGCACGTGCGTGTGCACCCGCTTTTGCACCACGATCCGAAGTTCGGCTTCGAAATCGAATGCACTGAAGCACGATGGGCAGGCATCGAGATGATGCTGGATGGTGGCCCGCCGGTTATCCGTGAGTTCACCGTCCAAGAAATGGTAAAGGCGGGCGACCATGTCCTGACAGCCCGCCCCGATGGGGGCGTGTAATTGGTGGAGGGGGTCGAGCGGATCGCCTGGGGCTTCAGTGGGCATGTGAGAAGTGGTCCGGTCCGGTTGAAGTGCTCAAAGCTGCGGCGTGAGCCGGTTGGCTACGCCGTATTCGTACAACGACTTCTGGAGGGCCTTTCTTCCCCGATGGAGCCGACTCATTACTGTTCCGATGGGGATATCGAGAATTTCGGCGATTTCCTTGTAGGCGAAACCCTCTACGTCGGCCAGCAGGACCGGCATCCGGAAGTTCTCCGGGAGTGCATCTACGGCGTCGTGAACCTCGCCCTCGGTGAGGTGATCAAGCACCACATCCTCGGTACTGCGGCCCAACTCAGCGGCCTCGAGCCCACCCAAACGTCGATAAAGGTACAAATCCTCGACCTCGCCGAGTTCTTGTTGTTCGGGTCTGCGCTGCTTGGCCCGGTACATGTTGATGTAGGTGTTGGTGAGGATCCGAAACAGCCACGCCTTGAGGTTGGTGCCCTGCTCGAACCCCTTGAAACCCCGGTATGCCTTGAGATACGTCTCCTGCACCAGATCCTCGGCATCGGCAGGATTGTGAGTCATCCGCATGGCCGATGAATACAACGCGGCAAGGTGCTCCATCGCCTGTACTTCGAAGTCCGCTTGCTCGGCCATGGGTGCACCTTAGGCCTCCCCTATGACAGTTATGGCGTCGGTGGCCCGAGTAATCGGCGCAAACGGCGCTGGGTGGGCTGCGGCGCCCCCATACGACCAGCGGCCCACGTGACGGCGGCACCGGACGGGGACACCAACACCGGGTTGAGCACCAACTCGGTGAGTCCTGGGACGGCATCGACCATCGCACTCACCCGGTGAAGCAGATCAGTGAGCGCGCGTACCTCATAGGGGGTCTGGAGGGTCGACACCACGGTGTCGGTATACGCCTCGGAAATGATGCGATCGGCATCTACATCGGTGAGCGGCAGGATGCTCCGGGCCACCCCCAAATTGCGGTCCGATGATGCTCCACCAGGACCGAGACCGATGACCGGGCCGAAAACCGGGTCGTAACCGAGACGCACAATCACCGCTACTCCCGGGGCCACCTGTCGTTGCACGAGGGCGTGGTCCATGCCGTGCTCAAGGGCGGTGGCCATTCGTGCGTAGGCCCCGCGAACGGCTTCGACGTCCACCAGATCAATGGCCACACCCCCCAGTTCGGCCGGCAGTAATCGCGGCACACCGAGCGCCTTGATCACCACCGGCCAGCCCACTTCGGCGGCCGCCTGAACAGCCCCCTCGACGCCGGTGACCACGCGACCATCGGCCACCATGATGCCGGCCAGGCGCAGCAAGTCAGAGGCTTCGGGCCAGTCCACCGGCCGAGACTCCGTATGGGCCAATTCGTCGGCACGCTTACGAATTGCCACGGTGTCGATCCCTTCGAGGACCGGCACTGTTCCACTCACGCGCCGACGCCGTTCTCCCGCCTCCACCAAATGGGCCAGTGACCGTACGGCCGGTTCCGGAAATTCGAACACCGTGACCCGCAAGTGTGGATCGGCCTGACTCAGTACCGCCAAGTGAGGGAGATCGGGAGCACCTTGCACCATGGCCTCACACACACCGTGCGGGTCGCCGTTCATCACCGGAAGATGAATGGCCAACAGCGCATCACAGCGGTCTGCCAACGCCGCCGCCGCCACCCCGAACATCGCGGCCGTCACAGGCGGCTCGATGTCCACCACCTCCACCACATCGAGCCCAGCGACTGTGGCGGCGCGTTGCGCCAACACAGCCACCGATCCACTGTCGGTGACAATGCCGATCCGACGCCCCCGTGGTAATGGCTGGGCGGCCAGGGTTCGGCCCGAGTCCAGCAATTGTTCCGAAGTCGTTGCTCGTAGTACACCGGCCTGACCGAACAGCCCGTCAATGGTGGCATCGTCGCCCGGGCCGGTACCTGACCACAGCGCAACGATGGGTTTGGTGGCCGACACCCGACGAGCCACCCTGGCGAACTTGGCCGGGTTGCCGAAGCTCTCTACGTACATGAGCACCACGTGGGTTCCGGGGTCCAGCTCCCAGTGCTGGAGCAGGTCGTTGCCGCTGACATCGGATTTATCCCCGATCATCACCAATGACGAGAACCCCATACCGCGCTCGTAGGCCCGGCGCACCAGCGCCAATGCCAGGGGGCCGGACTGACTGGACAACGCCACCGTGCCGGAAGCGACGTGAGCGACGGTGGCGTGCAGGCGCACATCTGGAGCGTTGGACACCACCCCCAAGCTCGACGGGCCAACCACCCGAACTCCATGACCGCGCACGTGTGCCACCAACTGGGCTTGCTCCGTGGGATCGAACCCCGTGGCGGTGATGAGTAGTACCCGAGACCGAGCGGCGATGCATGCCTCCACCGCTTCGTCCACCTCCTCGTACGGCACGGTGATGATGCTGAGATCAACGTCCTCGGGCACTGCGTGGCCCAACGTGACGTGATGAATGGGTACCGCCGCACCATGTTCGGCGGCCATGGCCACGACGAGACTTCCCAACCCGTGATCGTGCAATGAGCTGATGACATTGACCGCCCCCGGCCGCAGCAGCGCTGCCACACTGTTGGCGTCGGCACGGGCTTCGCGTTCCATCATCTTCGCTTGCGCCTCCGGTGTGGGGTCGAGGCCGAACGACAACTCCACCACCCCCGACTCCAGTGAAGTTTTCACCACATATCCGGCCCGGCGGAACACTGCCAGCATCGAGCGATTGTCGGCCAGCGTGGACGCCGTGAACGTGCGCAAGCCGTTGTTGCGCGCCGCCTCTGCCAACTGCTCCAACAACATGGTGGCCACGCCCCGGCCGTGTTGATCGTCGAGCACCGTGAAGGCCACCTCGGCCGACGCCGACCCCGGCACGCCCTCATAGCGCCCCACACCGATGATGTCGTCGTCGACGGTGAACACCAGGGCGAATCGGTGTACGTAGTCGACCACGGTGAAGTGTTGGACCTCGGTGTCGGTGAGACGGGGTTTGGCGCTGAAGAAGCGGTAGTAGCGCGCCTCAGGCGATAAGCGCGCATGGAATGCCAGCAGCCGTTCAGCATCATCGGGGCGGATGGGGCGGACGTGGGCGGTACGACCATCGCCGAGCACCACGTCGGATTCCCATACCGCGGGGTACACCGCAGATGTCACGACTGATCCAACGCTCGGACGCGAGCCATGGCGGTTTCGATGATGTGGTCTGCGCCGGGTCCTCCAGACGTTGGAGTTTCGGGTCGGAAACGTTCACCCAGCAACGCCGCCGCCGTAGCTCCCACGGAAGCGCGGACCGCCGTCAAGTCGTAGCCACCTTCGAGAAACGCCACCACACGGCCAGGTCGCGGCGCGAATTGGGCCACCCTCGTGGCGAGGTCGGCGAAATCAGCTGACGACAGCTCCAAATCGGCCAATGGATCGGCCCTATGGGCATCAAACCCAGCGGATACCAACACCCAGTCCGGTTGATGGACCTCAACCGCCGGGGCCACCACATCGTCGAGAAACCGAAGGATGACGTCACCAGTGGCCCCTGCGGGCAAGGCCAGATTGATGGTGGCGCCCGGAGCATTAAGCCCTCCCGTTTCGTCCGCTCGGCCGGTGCCCGGATAGTGCGGATACTGATGCGAGGACACGAACAGCACGCTTGGGTCATCCCAGAAGATGTCCTGCGTACCGTTGCCGTGGTGCACATCCCAGTCCACGATGAGCACCTTCTCGCCGCCGTCGCAGAGATGGCGGGCAAGCACAGCCACGTTGTTGATGAGACAAAACCCCATACCTCCCGCAAATGTGGCGTGATGGCCGGGAGGTCGAACGAGGACGAACGCGGCGTCAGCGTTACCGGTACGCAGAGCCTCAGCCGCAGCCAAACCAGCTCCGGCCGCCATGAGCGCCGTATCCCATGAACCGGGGCCGATGGGGGTGTCGGCATCGAGGTGACCGGGACCGCGTTCGCATCGACGCTGCGCCAAGGCCAAGTAGCCGGCGTCGTGCACACGCGCCACCGCGGCATGGGGCGCAGGGTAAACATCGACGGTGTTTATGGCGTCGGACAAACCGGCGTCGATGAGGCCATCGTGGGCCGCAGGGAGGCGGCCCGACCGTTCCGGATGGCCGGGTCCGGTCTGGTGGCGGTCGGTAGAAGCGTTGGAGGCAACGATCAGCACACTTCGACCGTACCCCCACAAAGAACTACGCAATGGCGCTGCCCTTTGGCGCCCGAGAGTTGCTCTCAGCTTGGGTCTCGGGCGCGATGGGCGCCACCGGGAGCGAACATTGGAGCCCGAGAGCGGATTCGAACCGCTGACCTGCTCATTACGAGTGAGCTGCTCTACCGACTGAGCTACCCGGGCGAAGGGCGACATGGGAAAGGTTAGCCGTCCGTTTCCGAGGGGCGGCGCACGTTTAGGCCGATGGTGAGGGCAGGGACGGCAGCCGCAGAAACAGTGCTTGCAGCATGAGTCCCAATGAAGGGTTGCGTTCCAGATACCCCGCCGTATCACCGAGTACCTGCACTGCATCGATACAGGCTGTTGGCGATTGTGTCGCCCCCGCCACCAGCGCATCTCGATATCGCCCCTGCAATAGACCGAGGCCTACCCGCAATT
>JANYHQ010000250.1 GCA_025358985.1 Acidimicrobiales bacterium | reverse complement strand
CGGCAAATAGTCGGGCGCGCAGAGTCATTGCGGGCTCGCTGGCTCACGCAGGCTGTATCCCACCCCACGTACGGTGTGAATCAGCTTCGGCTCCACCGCATCGACCTTCTTGCGGAGGTAGCTGATGAACGTTTCGATGATGGCTGATTCGCCATCGAAGTTGTACTGCCAGACGTAATCGAGGATGTGTGCGCGGGTTACCACGCGACCAACATTGACCATCAGGCAGCGCAGGAGTTTGAATTCGGTAGGCGACAACTGGACTTCCGCCCCGGCCCTCCATACCCGATACGCACCCTCATCAAGTTCGAGGTCCGATACTCGTAAGCGCGATGACGGAGTGCGCCCGTTTCGACGAAGGGCAACTTCGACGCGTACCAAAAGCTCCTCGAGGGCGAACGGTTTCACGATGTAGTCATCACCGCCACTGGTGAGCCCTTGGACTTTGTCGGCCAGGCCATCGCGGGCACTGAGAAACAGCACCGGAGTGGTGTTGCCGCCTTGACGCAGCCGACGAAGTACTTCGAAACCATCGATGTCGGGCAGCATCACATCGAGCACGATCAGGTCCGGACCGAACCGGTCGGCTTCGGTAAGCGCTCCCAGGCCGGTGCCGACCGTGATGACCTCCCGGCCACCGAGGCGCAGGGCGGAGGCCACCAGAAACGCAATGTTCTCCTCGTCGTCCACCACGAGCACCCTGCTGGCACGGTCCGACGTGTCCCATAGCTGGGTGGCCGTCATGGTCTCACCCTGGCACATCACAGATGCCACCCAGCCAAACTCCCAGCAAACTCCCAGCAAACGTTCGCGAGAAGGCCAGCTTTGTAGCTCATGCTGACCTCTGTAGATCCCAGAGGGCTGGGACCTACACGGACTAGGCCCGGATCTCCTGAGAGATCCGGGCCTAGTCTATTTAAGGGATAGTTGACGAAATCATAGTGAATATTGTTGATAGAGATTCTCTCACTATTGACACATATAACGCTCACAACTCACGGTCATTGTTGTTTCCATCAGGAACGGTAACTCGCCGGTCCTCACGAAAGAGGAAACAATGAATTCGTTCCGAACTACTCTCGCCCGCCGCAGCGCCGCCCTGTCTCTGGGCCTCATCGCATCATTGGCAATGGTGGCCGGCCCAGCTAACGCCGCCACGGCTGGCGACGCCACCGCCGTACATGCCGCCAACGAGGCCAACCGCGACGCCATCCACGCCGCCAACAAGGCCCGTAACGACGCCACACACGCCACCAACGAAGCCAACCGCGAAGCCACTTATCAGGCCAACAAGGCCCGCCGAGATGCGGCCTACAACAGTTGCGTGGCCGGACGCACCGCAGCCGGTTCTGATGCCACCGCCAAACAGGCCGCAGCGGCCGCCTGCAAAGCCACCCGTGAGAGCACCAAGCAGCAGAACCGCGCCGCCCGGGCCGCCACCAAGACCACCAATGAAGCCAACCGGACCGCTACCAGCGCAGCCAACGAAGCGGCCCGTAAAGACACCAAGGCCAAGAATCAGGCCAATCGAGCGGCGGCCAAAGCAGCCCAGGCCTCCACCACTGTGGCGGCGTGATGGACCCCCGTAGGCGCCCTTTGACCAAGTTCATCAAGGTTCACTCACACACCCATGACATCGACCACCAATAGTGGTTGAGTCAAATCGATAGTCCCGCCTGCTCCCCCATATCAACACAAACCCCCCACACAACGAGGAGAAACACCATGATTCGAGTTCGTCCCATCGCCGTCGTCGCCGCCTCACTGGGCTTGTCACTCATGGCGGGAGTGGCCCACGCAGACACTGCTCCCGCGGTTCCGGGCGCTGATGAGAGCGCAGCCGTAACGGCCGAGACGCAAGCCGAGTTGGCCCCGCCCGCCGCCCCCACCCGCCTCATCGAGATCAAGGTCAAGGGTGCCGCCGCCATTGCCGTTCGGCTCACCCGACTCAGCGTGCTGAATGCCAGAGTGGCCGCAGTGAAGGGTGACTGCGGTGACATCGCTGCGTTGCAGGCGCAACTGAGCGCCGACACCGCCGGCCTCACCGCCCTCAACGCCACCTTGGCAGCCGAAACCGACATCACCCAGGCACGCGCCGAATACCGACAGATCTACATCGGTTTCCGCATCTTTGCGTTGCAAAGCCCCAAGACCAACGTGGTGGTGCGGTGCGGCTCCAGCGCTGCTCGAATCGTGGCGCTGAAAGCCGACGCCGCCGCCATCCAGGTCAAGATCACCGAGGCCACAGCCGCCGGACGCGATGCGTCGGCTTCGCAGGCACTGGTCACCAGTGCCACCACAAAGCTCACGGCGGCCGGTGCCCTTGGAACAGCAGCCAGCAACTCGGTGATCGCACTGGTTCCCGACCAGGGCAACGCCGTTGCGGCGGCCGCCAACAAGGCGGTGCTGGCCAGTGCTGACGCTCAACTGAAGCAGGCCAACGGCCAACTCGATCAGGCCAGAGCGGAATTGTTCGGAGCCCGCAAGGCGCTCCCCCGCCCGGTGAAGATCGTTGGGGCCCGCAAGCCGGCCCCCGCCGCGACGCCCTCCACCAGCGCCGCATAGCCAAGCTCACCCCCATGAGCGGAAAACGGCGGCCCTTCGGGGCCGCCCGTTTCGCGTTGCCCAGACTCATCTCGTCGCAAAATTCGCACCCACGCCCGGACCCGCCCGAATTTTGCGACCACCTCAACTCGTAGCAAAACTCGTCACCGGCGACTCAATTTTGCTACGAGATGACCCGGGGGTCATGGCCACCACGGCCGCCCCCACCGCCAAGGCGCCCCAAAAGGCCACATTGGGTGCGGCGCTGATCACCTGGCTGGTGCCATCGTCACGCGAATAGT
>JANYHQ010000224.1 GCA_025358985.1 Acidimicrobiales bacterium | reverse complement strand
CATCGTGGGACCTGGCGGCGTCAGCATCAGCGGCCGCCGACACTGACCTCACTGTTGGTTGCATTTCGCATCACGAATCGGGACAAATGATTTTTGTTCAACGTGATCAACGCGGCGAGGCTACGTAGTTGCTTGCCAGTTCACTCTGTGCCGGTTCGATCGACAGCTCCGCTGGGATCCCCTCCCGGCGGGATGTCACCAATCGCACTGCGCAGTTGGTCAACCGCCTGGCGTAGCAGTCGAGACACGTGCATTTGACTAATCCCGATCATCTCGGCAATTTCAGTCTGCGAACGGTTCTCATAGAATCTCAGTTCGACGATCTTTCTGGACCGGGGCGACAGCATTGGCAAGAGCGATTCAACGGTTCTCTGGGCGTCTACGCGTTCGTATTCGAGGTCCGCATTCTGATCCCTGAGTTGCATCGGTCGCTGGCTGCGAACGTCTTCCAGGCTCGAATCAAGTGACGTGGTGCGAAACGCCGCGCCCGCCTCCATCGCTTCAAGGACCTGTTCACGACTGAGACCCACGCGTGCGGCCACCTCATCCACCGATGGCGAGCGTCCCAGTTCCTGATGAAGGTCAGCCACCGAGGGACCCAAGCGCTGCGACAACTCCTGAAGTCCGCGGGGCATACGCACGCTCCATACGGTTCGGAAATGGCGTCGCAATTCACCCAACACCGTGGGGGTGGCGAAGCTGATGAATGCAGAACCCCGATTGGGGTCAAACGCCTCGATGGCTTTGAGGAGGCCGATCTGGGCCACCTGGACCAGGTCGTCGAACTCCGCTCCGCGGTCGCGAAACCGGCGAGCCAGGCCTACCGCAATACCCTGCGCATCCGCCACCAACGCATCACGCACCTCACGCCGACCGGTGGCCCGGTATTCGCGGAACCGGGCGAGTTCCAATTCGCGAGCATGGGGCTGATGGGGCCCGGTGTCGTCCGCCGAGCCTTGCGTACTGACCGTGGCGGGCACGCTGAGAGGGTCTGTCATCGGACGGGAACGACTTTGCTGAAGCTGCCACGGAACTCCTTGCCCACACGCCCAAAAGCGTGCTCGTCCACCAACTCGGTGAGGATATGAGCAGCCAATGGATCCAACGCCAATTGCCCATCACTGGTGGCAGCACCAACGGCGTCGCCTCCCATCGTCTGCGCACTCAGCGATAGTGCACCGTTGCGCAGCACCAACTCCACGGCAATGGAACCTTCTGGCCGCGCCGCCGCCAACACAGCGGTGACCAACTCGTCGGCGGCGATACGTAGATCTTCCACCGCCTCGATGTCGAATGCCGCATCGGCGCCCATGGACGCCACCACCAGGCGGACCAAACGCAGGTAGCTGGAACTCGCCGGAATCGTCAGCACCACCGGCTGAACAGGGGAATTGGTCATGCCCTTTCCCTATCACGAGATGTTTGTATCTCGGATTCAGGTTTGGCGTCCGGGTTGCACGGGTAGCCGCCGCGTCGACTCCGCACACCGCCTGCCGCAGCGTTCGGTTGGCGAAACAGAAAGGACGCCATCATGGCCTCAGCTCCACAACAGAAGAAGGCGCCGACCTCGGCCAAGGCGCAGTTCACCGTACCCGGCCTTGGCCAACAGGACGGTTCCATGGTGGCCGCGGTTCTCCAGGAGCGTTTGGTGGCGCTGATCGACCTCGGACTCACGCTGAAGCACGTCCATTGGAATGTGGTTGGCCCCACCTTCATTGGGGTACATCAGATGCTCGATCCCCAGGTGGACGGTGTATTGGCCATGGTGGACACCACGGCAGAGCGTATTGCCACCCTGGGCACGTCACCCAACGGGTTGGCTGGCAACATGGTGACAACCCGGTCCTGGGACGACTACTCCCTCAACCGAGCACTCGTCAGCGAGCACCTGGGAGCCCTGGAACTGGTCTACGTCAACTTGATCAAAGACCACCGTAAGGCGATCGAGAAGGTGTCCGACGCAGATCCGGTTACCGAAGACATGATCATTCAGCAAACGGCAGCGCTGGAGCAATACCACTGGTTTGTGCGCGCCCATCTCGAATCGGCCAGCGGATCACTCTCCACAGCAGGCACTTCCACAGAGCAGCAGGCATCCAAAGCAGCGGCTGCAAGCGCTGCCAATGGTCGGAAGTGAATCAAGCTCCAGCGCGTTCTTTTTAATCGCCAACTGAAACTCTTCTGAAGAGGTGGATTCCATGAAGATACTGATTGCAGTGGATGGTACTGAAGCGTCGACGGCGGCCGCCGACGTGGCGCGATCGTTGTTTCCCGCTGCTGAATTCGTATTGCTGAGTGTGGCAATGGTCACACAAATGGTGGGATCTGACCCCATCGGTGGCGGATCATTTGCGCTGGCACCAACCGAAGACATGATGGATGCCATGGAGGCGTCGGCAGATGATGCGGTGGCTGATGCAGCAGAGAAAATCGAACCCGGACACGCCACTACCTTTGTGGAGATTGGCGATCCTGCCCGAGTCATCTGCGACGAAGTGGATCGAATACACGCTGATCTGGTGGTGGTTGGCCGAGGATCCAAGGGCTGGCTGTCACGCCTGTTCGATCCGTCTGTGGCCGACTACGTGGTGAAGCACGCCAATTGCCCCGTGCTGGTGGTGAAGGAACACGACCATGTTCAACAGCAAGTGCCGCCAGGGTAAACAGCCGAAGTAAACACCAGGAGATCTGCGGCATTGGTCACCTCTGCACTGTCCGGTTGAATGAGCCGATTAGGGTGCCAAGAGGTCGATCGTGATCCGGAAATTGGGTCATGTATCGATTCGACAGAGCTGCAACATTGCCGTTTTCGATTGCCCGGATATTTGTACCCGATTCTCATCCAGAAATGAATCGGCAACGAAGAGTGATAAGTGTTTAGCGATAGCCAGATTGGGTAGCTGAGCACTTGTCCGGCTGTTCAGGACCGCACCACCACCCAATCCCACATTAGGAGTCTCATATGTTCACCCATCGTTATATCCGCATCCCAATCATCGCCGCCACCATGGGTTCCGTAGTTCTTCTCGGAGCGTGTTCGTCAAGCAAGACCACGGACACCACAGTGGCTGGCGTCGACACCAGTGCTGCTGGTGCGGGCGTTGACACGACGGTCGCCGGTGCTGCTGCTGACACCACCGTGGCCCCTGCCGCTGACACCACCGTCGCTGGAGCCGCCACCACTGTGGCTGGCGCCGCTGCCGCTGACACCACCGTTGCCTCCGCCTCCGGCGCGTCCGCCACCCTCACCCCGTTTGGCCCCGGTTGCGCCGCCGTGCCCGCCGATGGCGAAGGTTCTTTCGCCGGCATGGCTAAGGACCCTGCCGCCACGGCCGCTTCCCACAACCCGTTGCTGTCCACGCTGGTAGCTGCCGTCACCGCCGCGGGCCTGGGCGACACGCTCAACGGCGCTGGACCGTTCACCATCTTTGCTCCCACCAACGATGCGTTCGCCAAGTTCGACAAGGCCACCCTGGCCAAGCTGCTGGCCGACCCCAAGGGCGACCTCACCAAGATCCTCACGTTCCACGTGATCCCCGGCAAGGCACTGTCAGCTGCTGATCTGCTCAAGAGTGGCTCTGAGGCCACCGTTCAGGGCGGCATGGTCAAGATCACTGGCAGCGGCCAAGATGCCACCATCAACGGTGCGTCGAAAGTTGTGTGTGGTGACGTGCAGGTCGGCAACGGCGTGGTGCACATCATCGACACCGTCTTGATGCCTAGCTGATAACGCTATTTCCCCCCGCTGTGTCCTCCTCCCCCGGGTGCGACGCAGACGTCTGATGGCGTGACTCTCCCCCGGAGTCACGCCATCGGCGCGTCTATACGTAGTAATCGTTTATCGACGTCGCCACATGGGTACTGCCGCAGCCATGGCCATCCTCTATCGGGTCCTCGACCCCACCCCGTGCACCTCCCTGCGCGCTTACATCAACGGTGGCGGCGGCGACGCCCTCTTCGCCGCACGAAAGGCCGGTACTTCGGAGGTGATCGATGCCATCGAGCGCAGCGGGCTTCGCGGTCGTGGGGGCGCAGGGTTCCCCACCGCCACCAAGTGGCGCAGCGTGCTCACCAATGCATCACCTGACAGCTCCACACCCGTGGTCATCAACGGGGCCGAAGGGGAACCATCCACGTTCAAAGACCGCACCATCCTCCGCAACAACCCCTACCGGGTGTTGGAAGGGGCACTTATCGCATGCGCGGTAGTGGAGGCCGAAGAATTGGTGGTGTGTATGAAACGTTCGTTCACACACGAGTGGGCACGGGTGACTTCAGCCATCGACGAGATGGTTGCGCAAGGGTGGCTGGGGCCGCTTCGGGTACGTTACGTGGCCGGCCCGTCGGCGTACCTGTTTGGCGAGGAAACCGCACTGTTGGAAGTGATTGGGCACCGACAACCGTTTCCTCGGGTCACGCCCCCATGGAGGCGCGGCGTGGACGAAGTGGGCGACCACGAAGCCCTCTCGGCCACCGCCGAATTGGCCACCCCTCTCGGCACCGCAGGGGCCCCGGCATTGGTCAACAACATCGAAACATTTGCCAACGTTGCGCTCATCGTCGCCAACGGCCCTGAGTGG
>JANYHQ010000200.1 GCA_025358985.1 Acidimicrobiales bacterium | reverse complement strand
ATTGACGTGAATCTGGTGAGCGTCTTCAACTGCTCCAAGCCAGTGGCGGCCATGATGGTGGCGCAGGGTCGGGGTGGGTGCATCGTGAACATCGCGTCGGTGGATGCATCACTGCCGTGTTTGGGAACGGGTTACGACACTGCCAAAGCAGGCGTGGTGCAGTTCACCCGTTCGCTGGCGGTGGACCTGGCACCGCACTACATCCGAGTCAACGCCGTGTCACCCGGAAATGTGCCGGTGCCAACGCTGCAGAAGATCCATCGTGGTGAACTACCACCACTGTGGCCAGAACCATCATCAACCAGCGGGCTCATGGGCCCCATGATGCGCCAACGGACGCAACACATTCCGCTGGGCCGCACCGGTACGCCTGAAGAAATCGCCCACGCCGTGTTGTTTCTCTGCTCACGAGCGGCGACGTACATCACGGGGCAGAACGTCACGGTTGACGGCGGATGGACCCTGGTGTAGCTCGTGAGCATGGAACAAGACCGTCAAGAAATCGTGGATCTCACCATTGCCTATGCATGGGCGCTGGACATGCGTGAGTTCGAACTGCTGCGTAACATCTTTCTCCCCGAAGCCACCGCACTACTGGTGGATGAACGTGACGGCATTGACTCGATCATCGAACGGGTGCGGTCGGCGCTGGAGCCACTCGATGCCAGCCATCATCTCATCGGCAATCACCAGGTGTCCGTGGATGGAGACACCGCTACGTGTCGGTGCTACCTGCAGGCCCAGCATGTCCGCGAAAGCACTGAGGGCGGACCTAACTACATTTTCGCGGGGCGCTACGAGGACGACTTGGTACGTACTGCGACTGGGTGGCGAATTGCCCGACGGACGTTGGTACGGGTTTGGTCCGACGGCAATCCCGCCGTAGTGCGACCAGGAGTGTGACCGGTGGTATCCATCCCTGATTTGGGGGATTTTTTGATCGGCGCAATGCGGGCCGGACGTCCTGGTGACACCAGCCGCCCCTCGATCACCGCTCGGATGGCGTCCACCGCCAATCGGTGACCCTGGCTGTCGCCTGAGGCACCATCGGTGAGCCCCACGACGGTGATGCGTACGAAGGCCCGCACCATGTCGCGATCCGCTGGCTGGATCTCACCGGTGGACACGCCGTGGTCCACGAGATCGCGAAAGAATGTCTGGGTTCGCCCGGACCGGTTGCCGAGGGCTACGCGCAACTCTTCGTGACGGGCCACGTCGATACGCACCGCACCTATGAAACGGGCCAGCGATGGGTCCTCGGTGTTGAGGCGGTGGGCCACCTCCAGCACTGCCTCGAAACGTTCGATGAACGATTCCAGGCCTTCCATAGCCTCATCGAAGCAGCAGAACATGTACTCCTGCACCTGGTCGTATACCGCCCGATAGATCTCGACCTTGGAATCGAAGTAGTGGTACAACGCGCCGGTGGTGATGCCTGCCTCGGTGGCGAGGTACTTGTTGGTGGTGACGCCGTACCCCAGTTCCGCGAATGACCGCTGCGCGACGTAGAGGATTCTTACCCTGGTCTCGACCGAACTCGATGCGGGAGGGCGCCCCAGACGCCTCGACTGTTTTGGTGCCACCTGGCCATGGTATCGGCCGGCACCACAATTTCCGGACGTTTGCGCCGTGGACGCCACAAACACCGCCCGACTCCGATAATTGACCGTACGATTACATAGACGGGCTGTCCCCCGATATCGTCATCGGTTACAGCCACCTGGAGGACGCAATGATGATCACGCAGACGGTAGAAGAGTTCGCCATTGCCGCCCGGGAGTGGCTCGACGTGAACGCCAAACAGCGCCACGACTCTGCGGCAGAGGGAGCCTGGGGGGCGGGCCCGTTCAGCGTGTCAGTGTTCCACGCGCTGACATATGAGCAGGAACGAGATCTCCTCGGTGAGATCACCGCCTGGCATCGTCAAAAGGCCGAACACGGCTACCACGCCATCACGTGGCCCACCCAATTCGGTGGTTTGGGGCTCACCAAAGAGTATGCGCGCATATTCTCCAAGTTGGAGGCCGAGTACGAAACACCCAACCGCCACGAAACCTTCAGCGTCACCACTGGTCTCATCGCCCCCACCATCGAACGTTTCGGTACGCCAGAGCAACAGGAACGCTTTGTGTCGATGTTTCTGCGCACCGATGCGTTGTGCTGTCAATTGTTTTCCGAGCCCGGGGCCGGTTCGGACCTGGCATCACTGAGTTGCCGAGCGTCGCGTGACGGGGATGAGTGGGTCATCAACGGTCAAAAGGTGTGGAGCTCCGGGGCCCAGTTCTCGCAGTGGGGCGAACTCATTGCGCGCACCGACCCGGACGTGGCCAAGCATCGCGGCCTCACCGCCTTCATGGTGCCTATGGACCTACCCGGGATCGAAATTCGTCCTATCAAACAGATGAGCGGCGGTACGTCGTTCAATGAGGTGTTCTTCACCGAGGTACGCATCCCCGATTCCCTGCGTCTCGGGACCGAGGGCGACGGCTGGAACGTGGCGCTCACCACCCTGGGCTTCGAGCGTGACCACTCCGGTAGTGGAGGCGGTAGTGCTCGCCCGGGGGGCACGTTCTCAAAACTGCTGGCCACCGCGCAGGCCCTGGGGCGCACGGATGAGCCCTGCGTCCGGGACGCGTTGGTACAGGCATTCATCCATATGCGTGTGGAGGGGTTCGTGAACCGTCGGGCCGCTGATCTGCGCGCCGCCGGGGCGCCCGCCGGCCCTGAGGGCTCGTTGGGCAAGCTGCTGTGGACCGAGGGTATGACCAAGATGTCCGATGCTGTGTCCTTGGTGCTGGGAGCCAAGTTGGTGGCCGACACGGGCGAGTGGGGTACGTATGGGTGGGGCGAGCACGTGCTCGGTGCCCCCGGCTATCGCATTGCCGGTGGCTCCGACGAAGTCCAGCGCAACATCATCGGTGAGCGGGTACTGGGCCTGCCGGGGGAGCCACGGGTGGACAAGAACCTGTCGTGGAAGGACACCCTCCGTTAGGCGCTAAACCGGCCGTGTTGCGGCCGGGCCCACACAATGGTGAACTACCGGCCTGGTGAACTAACCGCCCGGTTAGTTTCAGGCCACACAGGGGGAAACTCGCATGGATCTCGGACTCACCGGTAAGCGCGCACTCATCACCGGCGCCACCAAAGGAATCGGGCGGGCCATCGCCGAGACCCTCCTCGCCGAAGGTGCCAGTGTGGCCATCTGCGCGCGTACAGCCGCCGACGTGGACACTGCGGTGGCGGAGTTGTCCACCAAGGGCACAGCCATTGGCGCTGGTGTAGATGCCGCTGACGGCGACTCACTGCGGGCGTGGGTGGCGGATTCCGCCGCCAAGCTCGGCGGCATCGACATCTACATCCACAACACCTCCGGTAAGCCCGCTCGCAAGCTGGAGGGGTGGAAGAACAACTTCGACATCGACCTCATGGCCTTGTTGCACGGCGTAGACGCAGCCACGCCCTTCCTGTCCGACGGCGGTGGGTCACTGGTGAGCATCGGTACCAGCGCAGTGTCGGAGCACTTCGCCAGCGGAAGCGGCAGCTACAGCGCCTTCAAGGCGGCCGTCACCAACTGGACACTGGGCCAGGCCCAGGTGTTGGGCGCCAAAGGCATCCGCTGCAACGTGGTGTCTCCCGGTCCCATCTTCATCGACGGCGGCGATTGGGACCGTATCAAGCAGGGCATGGCGCCCTTCTATGAAGCCACCGAGAAAACCCATCCCGGTGGTGCCCTCGGTACCGGGCAAGACGTGGCCGACGCCGTGACGTTTCTGGTCAGCAGCCGGGCCGCTCACATCAACGGGGTCAACCTCACCGTCGACGGTGGTTTCCTCAAACGAGTGAACTACTGACGTGACAGACACTGACGTGGCCGCACCTGTGGTGGCACAACGCATCGACGCCTACCTCGTTGCTGGCGGCAAGTGGCACGACGTGGACTTTGCCCGGCTGGAGCTGCTGAAGCTCTTGGCTGAGCATCCAACGTTGCGGGTACGGGTGGCGGCCGATTACGAAGACACGGACGCAATTGCGGCATCGTCGCTACTCATCAGCTATACCTGCGACGTGCGGCCGAGTGTTGCCGCTCAGCACGCCATCGGCGCCTGGGTGCAGGGTGGTGGTCGTTGGTTGGCGTTGCACGGCACCAACGCTGCGTTGGATCTTCCACGGCCCAATGGCGTGGAGTCACCTCGGTGCTTTCCGGCCTGGGCGGAGTTGTTGGGCAGCCAGTTCGTGGCCCACCCGCCGATCATGAAATACGAGGTGCGAGTGGCCGATGGCGACCATTGGCTGGTGGCTGGCATCGACGCGTTCAGCACCGACGACGAGCTATATCTCAGTGAGTATCACCAGCGCGCCGACCTGCATCCACTACTGCACACCACGTGGAGTGGAGATGCCAAAGGCTTTGCCGAGTCGGACTGGTCGATGGCCACCCGTGCATCCGACAACCACCTGGTGATGTATCTCAAGCAGGTCGGCGCCGGTGAAATCCTTTACAACACGCTCGGGCACTGCCGCGGTCACTACGACATGGCCCCATTGGCGCCGTACTACCCAAAGGTGGAGCGGGGGTCGTGGGAGCAACCGCAGTACTACGAGTTGCTGCGGCGCAGTATCCGCTGGGCCACCGGCGCCACCGCCTGACCGCAATACCCAGAACACGCACACCCAGAACACGCACCAGAACACGAAGAAGGAATCTGATGGAACCAACCCCCGATGTCTTGCGTGATCTACACCGCCGAATGGTGCGTATCCGCCTGTTCGAAGAGGCCGCCGGCAAGTTGGCCGAAGCCGCCAAACTGCCCGGCTTCTTGCATCTCTACGTAGGCGAGGAGGCAGTGGCGGCAGGCGTATGTGTCAACCTCACCAACGCAGACTCCATCACCTCCACCCATCGCGGTCACGGGCACCTGGTGGCCAAGGGCGGGCAGTTCCGCCCCATGATGGCCGAGCTCATGGGCAAGGCCACCGGCTACTGCAACGGCAAGGGTGGCTCCATGCATATCAGCTCGTTGGAGCTGGGCATGTTGGGGGCCAACGGCATCGTGGGGGCGGGCTCTCCCATTGCCGTGGGGGCGGCGTTCACGCACAAATATCGCGATGACGGCAACGTAGCGGTGGCCTTCTTCGGTGATGGCGCCACCAACATCGGAGCGTTCCACGAGGCCGCCAACATGGCCTGTGCGCTGAAGTTGCCCATCGTGTTTGCCTGTGAGAACAACGAGTACGGCGAGTTCACCCGGCGTGACGCCACCATGGCGATCACCGACATCGTGGACCGCGCTCAGGGGTACGGCATGCCCGGCGTCATCGTGGACGGCATGGACGCAGTAGCGGTGTGCGAAGCAGCAGCCGAGGCCATTGCCTATGCCCGGGCAGGCCATGGCCCCACACTGGTGGAAGCCAAGACATACCGCTTCTACAACCATCACGGGGTCCAGAACCTGGGACTCAAGTACCGGCCCGATTCCGAAGTGGAAGTGTGGAAGCAACGCGATCCCATCTTCACATTGGAAGCGAAGTTGGCTGATGTGGGAGTGCTCACCACCGAGCAGTGTGAGGCCGTATGGGTGGAGTTGCGCGCAGACATCGCCGACGCCATTGCTTTCGCCGAAGACAGCCCGCTACCCAATAAAGATCAAATACTCGAAGACGTGTATACCCCGATGGCGGTGGCACAGTGAGCCAGCCAACGAGCGACGAGCGCACCCTGTCGTACGTGATGGCCTTCAACGAAGCCGTGCGTCAAAGTATGCGCGCTGATGAAAATGTGTTTTGTGCCGGTGAGGACATCGGCGCTTTCGGCGGTGTATTCGGTACCTTCGGTGGCCTCCAGAAAGAGTTTGGGTCCCGCCGGGTGGTGGACACCCCCATCAGCGAGCAGGCCATCATCGGGCTTGGCGTGGGCTCATCCGTCACCGGCTTGCGACCCATCGTGGACCTGATGTTCATGGACTTCATGTGCGTGGCACTGGATCAGATCGTGAACCAGACCGCCAAACTGAAGTACATGTTCGGCGGTAAAGCCACCCTGCCACTCACCATCACCACTGCTGGCGGTGCAGGCCTGTCTGCGGCTGCGCAGCACAGTCAGAGTCTCGAGGCCATCCTCTGTCACATTCCCGGGCTCAAGGTGGTGTATCCGTCCAATCCGTACGACATGAAAGGCCTCATGGTGTCGTGCATCCGGGAGAACAACCCCACCGTGATGGTGAAGCACAAACGTCTGTTGGGTATGAGCGGCCCGGTTCCCGAAGACATCTATTCGGTGCCGTTGGGAGTGGCCAACATTCTGCGGCCCGGCACCGACGTAACAGTGGTGTCGTGGGGCCGTATGGCCAATGAATCACTGGCTGCGGCTGCAGTACTAGCCGATGAAGGCATCGACTGCGAGGTTATCGATCCGCGCACGTTGCAGCCGTTCGACACCGCCACCGTAGTGGCGTCCGCTCGTAAGACAAACCGCATCATCGTGGTACACGAAGCGGTCCGCTTTGGTGGTCTCGGTGCCGAGATTGCGGCCCAGGTGCAGGAGGAGGCGTTCGACTATCTCGACGCCCCCGTGGCCCGCATCGGCGCACCGTTCTCACCAGTCCCGTTCAGCCCGGCGTTGGAGAAGTACTACGTACCTGACGCCGCCAGTATCGCTGTCGGCATTCGCGATGTCCTGGGTCGTCGCGCCCCGGGGAAGTAACGCATTTCCCGGTGGGCACTGTAGGCATCATCACCAATCCAGCCGCCGGGAAGGACATACGTCGGCTTGTCGCGCATGCGTCGCCCACCTCCGATGCGGCCAAGATGGGCGTGGTAAGTCGCGCCGTCATGGGGGCCATCGACGGCGGCGCCACTCGAATACTGGTGGCCCCTGATCGTCACAACCTGTCCACCCGGGCCGTACAAGGGTTGGATCTCGATACAGGCCGATCGGTGGTGATCGAGGTACTTGACGAGCCCGCCCATGGTTGGTCCGGCGACACCATTGCCATGGCATCGCGTCTGGCCAAAGAGGGCGCCGATACCGTCATTGTGTTGGGTGGCGATGGTACGCAGCGCGATGTGGCCAAGGGCTGGCTGGATGTGGCATTGGTGGCCATCTCCACAGGAACCAACAACGTATTTCCCCGGTCGGTGGATGCCACTTTGGCCGGATTGGCGGCCGGTCTGGTAGCAGCGGGCGTGGTGGAACTGTCTCAGGTTTCGCACCGTGCCAAGGTGGCCCATGTCCGTTTTGATGACGGATCCAATGATGATCTGGCGTTGGTGGACTTGGTGCTGATGGACGGGCAGTTCACCGGATCACGCGCCGTATGGGATCCTCGGTCGCTACGCGCGCTTATTGCCTGTATTGCTGAGCCGGCCACCGTGGGACTGTCCAGCATTGCCGGACTACTGCATCCCGTTGATCGACGCTCCCCCGGTGGTGTTCATGTGATATTCGGTGGCGCCCATGAATCAGGCGTTGTCCGTGCACCGTTGGCGCCTGGCCTGTTCTTTGATGTGTTGTACTCGTCGGTGATGGCGCTCGACGAAGGTTCACCCATCGTTTTGACGGGTCCTGGTGTGTTGTCCTTCGACGGGGAGCGCGACCGAGTTTTGGCTTCTGGGGCTGTGGCCACCGCAGAGATCCGTGCCGACGGGCCATACGTCATCGATGTGGATGCCACCATCGCCGCCGCTGCCAGTACCAACCATTTTCACCACACCGTTGGCATCCCTGCCCGCGGTATCGAGGAGTAGCCCCATGCCAACCGAGTTCAACATGCCCAAGCTCGGGCTCACCATGGAGGAAGGCACCATCATCGAATGGATGGTGGTCGACGGCACCGAAGTGGCAGCAGGTTCCGCCGTGTTGACGGTGGAAACCGACAAGGTGGAAACCGAAGTGGAGATCGGCTATGGCGGTCGCCTGCACATCGTGGGCACCGTGGGCAGCACCTACCGTTGTGGTGAGCGGATCGGCTGGATCCTAGCCCCCGGTGAGGCCCCACCTGCCGAGGATGCGGCTGCAGCGACGGCCGTACCCGCACTGGCCGCCTCCGTTCCGGTTGCGGTGGTGACACCGGTGGTAGTTGCTGCGGTCGCTACTGGTGGGCGACTGTTGGCTTCCCCCTTCGCCCATAAGCGCGCTGAGGAACTTGGAGTGGACATTCGCGCTGTCGTCGGCACGGGTCCGGGCGGACGCATCGTGTCGGAGGATGTGGAGCAGGCACAACATCTCGCCCCCGCCACCATCCCAGTTGTCGGTCCGGCTGGGCGCACGGCCACGTTCAACGCCACGTTCGCCGCCACCGAGTTGGCCCGGTTGCTGGGCATCGACCTCGCCCGCACCCCCATCTTGGCTACGGCACCCGATGGACGGATCAGCCGGCAAGACGTGGCGGACCATGTCCGAGCGCTCATTTCCAGCGAGGCACCCACGTCAGCGGCACCGTCCTTTGCTGCCTTGATGCAGGAGCCGGCATCGGTGATACCCATGCGGGGTATGCGGGGCACCATTGCCACTCGTATGCGCGCATCACTTCAAGACATGGCCCAATTGACGTTGATGATGGACGTGGACATGGATGCGGTGGTGGCGGACCGTACTGCCCGCAAGGGTGCGGCAGTGGTGCCGGGCTACACGGACTACGTCATTGCCGCGGCCGCCCGAGCGCTACGAGAGCACCCGCGGGTCAACAGCCAGGTGACCGCGGATGGCATCGCTTTACTCCCGCGGGTCAACGTTGGCATGGCGGTGGCACTTGATGAAGGATTGGTAGTGCCGGTGGTGCACGATGCTGACCAGCTGTCCTTGGAGATAATCAGCGCGCATACTACCCGGCTGGCCGCCGCAGCCCGTAGCGGGGCGTTGAAGCTGCCCGATATGGAGGGTGGCACCTTTTCGGTCACGGCCCTGGGCAGCTTCGGGGTGGACGGATTCACTCCCGTCATCAACCCGCCCAATGCCGCCATCCTGGGCGTAGGTCGCCTACGAGACGATGTGGCCTGGACCGATGACGGCACCATCCGCCGAGTGAAGCGGCTCACCCTCAGCCTCACCTGGGACCATCGCGTGTTCGACGGGGCCCCGGCGGCCGAGTTCGTGCGCACCATCTGCCGCCTTCTCGACGACCCCTCCACCCTCTCGTAGCCCCCGGCCTCGTCTGGCGCGCCCCTGCCGACGAACGCGCACGAGGCGCAATGCATAGCGGTATGCTGAACACATGGCACAATTCGTGACACGGGTTGATGACGATCTCGTTCGCGCCGTTGACGATCTCGTGTCAGCAGGTGTGGTGGCCAGCCGATCAGACGCAGTTCGGATGGGCCTCGAGAGGCTGATCGACCGCCATCGTCGAGGTCAGATAGGTGCGCAGATCGTGGACGGGTACCGAGCTCATCCCCAATCCGACGCCGAGGGGGATTGGGCGGATGAAGCATCGGTGGCCATGATCGCCGAAGAGCCATGGTGACAGTGTTGCCTGCGCAGGGTGAGATTTGGTGGGCCGAGGCCGAGGACAAACGGAGGCCGGTGTTGATAGTGACCCGTAGCGAGGCCATCCCCGTGTTGAACCGGATCATCGTCGCTCCCATCACTCGAACGATTCGCCAGATACCAACGGAGATCTTGCTGGGGCGAGCGCAAGGATTGGATTCAGACTGCGTCGCCACGTTCGACAATCTGCAACCCATCCGTCGCAGCTACCTCACCACCTGGATTGGCCATCTGGACAGCGGGCAACTGGGTGAGATCTGCCGGGCCTTGCGAGCATTTGCCGACTGCTGACGACGGGCTCTACCCGGTGGCGAAGTCGTCCTTGGTGGTGGCGGTGTCGGCCAGTGGCAAGTAGTACTCATGGCCCGAAGCCCGCCATGACGCCACCATGTCGAAGAACTGCGGTCCCGCCGCATCAATGCCCCTGATCGGCATGGACCCACGACGGATGGTGAAGTCGTGCGGCGCCAACTCTCCTGCGCGGACAAACCAACGCTCAGCCGCTTCAGACTTTCCCTGTTTCGACAACCACCACGCCAACGCGAATGCGGCGCGCGCCTCCTGGTCGTCTGCGGTTGGCAACGTCTGCAACTCGGCCACGGTGCCACCACTGAGGGCGGGTGCCTCGCCCCGTACCCATGCCCGCAATGTCTCCAACGGTTTGCGTGGATGCATCTTTGTTACGTGCGCATACTCATCGGACACGTAGTGCACGTCGTTGGGACGCACAATGATACCGTCCTCGTCAATCCACAACACGGTGGGAACGTTCACCATGTTGTAGAGGTCGGCCACCACATGCTCGGTATCCACGAGGCTGGGATGGGTGGCCTTTGCCAACTCGATCCACGGACGGGCATCATCTGCGGACTTATCAAATGCCACGGTGATCACGTCGAGCCCCAAGGCGACCAGCTTGCGGCTCAAATACGCGGCGTTGGCGCGCAGCCGGGCGCAGCGCTC